>JABMQB010000147.1 GCA_013203525.1 Mariniphaga sp. | reverse complement strand
CTTCTCCGTGTCCACTTGAAAAATAAATATCGGCTTCTTCAGCGTGGCAGCTCGAACAATCAACTTTATCAACGGTCTCGCATGGCCTGTTTATATTTGCAGTTACATCCGAATGGCATTTTACACAGGTAATATTGTTGTGTGATGAACCAATAAATTCTGATATATCTACATTAAGGGAAACATTCTCACCGTTGAGGTTCATTTGAATATTTTCATCTTCATGACAACTTAAACATGTTTTGTCAGAAATGTTTTCTATTATATTTTTCATTTCCACTTTATGCGGAGGATGGCAATCAGTACAAGCAGGTATTGCCCCTGGTTTTTTCTCCCAAAGTTCCCTGTTAATAACTTTAACATGGACATCTTCAATACGGGCATGGCATTTCATACATGTAGCTGCAATATTTGTTGAGGAAATGGAGGAACTCATACTTGTATGTGGCAATATAAGATGATTTCCATGGCAATCATTACAGGTTGCGGTCACAATCAATCCGGATTTAAATAATCCTTGCCCGTGAATTCCCTGACTGTAATTTTCAAGAATGTTATGCTCTGCAATATTGTATGCCCTTGCAACCGGTGCTCCTTCCCGGTGGCACTGTCCGCATAAAATGGGAATATTCATTTTATATGTGCGTGAATCGGGGTTGCCTGCACTCAAAATATCATGCGAGCCATGGCATTCCTTACAATCAGGTGCATTTTTATCGCCAGACTGAAAAGCTCTACCATGGATTCCTCTCAAATGATCTGTATTGGCTTCATCGTGACAGGAAGAACAATCAACCGGAGTCAATTTTTCGGGGTGGGGGAAATCTTCAACATCAGCATCGGTATGGCATGAAGCACATGATATATAATTGTGAATTGAATGGGTTAAAGCATCAGGAGCAACAAATACTGATATTTCACGTCCATTTCGATATGTTATAAGGTCAGGATCTTCAAGGCACATCATACAATCTTCATCTGATTGTGCTGATAATTGTAAAAAACCAAAAAACATGAATAATACCAACAAAAGGAGTTTTTGTGAAATGTTTATTGATGTTTTACGTATGGAATTAAAAATATCATAGATACTCAGTTTTAACAAAAAATCAGGTACTCTGAAGTTTATTAAATTCTCACGATCTTTTTTCATAATTATACGCTCTGAATTTTTTTCAAAAACCTTTTATGATTTAAGAAAACTCCCCATTATTAAACAGAATCTTTAATCAGCTTATTTTTTTATATGATGCCAGCCGGTTAATATGCTTTTAAAATTATCTATTGGCGATTTACCTATTGATGAAACATAGATATGAATCAGTAAAAATATAGAGATAAAAAATCCCATGGCTGAATGTAATACAGCAGTAACGAAAATCCCATTTAAGTGGTAAATTTTTTCAATAATTATTTCCGGGAAAAAAAGTCCGATTCCTGTAATAATAATCATTGGAACAGCCAAATACATCACAATTACATAAAAGTATTTTTGCAGTGGATTAAATTTTCTTTTTTCTGAGAGAGGGTAAGGAGCGTTCTCGCCTTTGAACATTCCCCAAGTATAAAATATGGCTTGTTTCATCGGGCGTTTTAAAAATCCTTTTGGCTTAATAACATAGAATTTTTTATTGTTTGTAAAAAGGTTACCAAGTATAAAAATCAAATAACTGATTGTAACTATAATTCCTGATATATTATGCAAATTAATTGCGGAATTAAATTCTATTAACGGATCAACCGATCCGGATTGTAAACTGATTCCTGTAATTATTAACAGTATAATTCCCAATGCATTAACACCATGCCAAATTCGTAACCAAATAGGGTAAAAATATATTTTTTTTGTCTCTGCCATTGTTATTTCTTTTTAATAATTCTGAATGCAAGGTGTATTGCAACTCCAGCCAAAGTTGCAAGGAAAATAATTACACTTAAAAGTTTAAGGAACGGGCTTCCCTGCATTCCAAAAATATAAGAATCATTTGAAATCATTGAGTTTATTGCTCCTCCTTCTGAACGTACCTGAAGATTCTGATATTTATACAACGATGCCTTTAACCTTGATTCGGTTGTATGGCATTCTACGCATTTTCTTACTGCTTTGTCTTTACTCTCTATATTATG
>JABMQB010000146.1 GCA_013203525.1 Mariniphaga sp. | reverse complement strand
TGCCAAATTTTATGAAGAATTAAACAGGGTAACAAACGGAAAAGCCCGTGAATTGGCTAAAGAAATTAAACAGTATTCGACATATACATATTAATTATGGAATGGAAGCAACTATTATCGGCTAAAAGATTAGGGCTGGAAGATCGATACCAAAACACCCAAAAAGACCGCCCGGAGTTTCAGCGAGACTATGACCGGATAATTTTCTCATCACCTTTCAGGCGGATGCAAAATAAAACACAGGTATTTCCTTTACCCGGACGTATTTTTGTACACAACCGCTTAACGCATAGCCTCGAAGTTGCAAGTGTTGGAAGGTCGTTGGGAAATCTACTGTCTGAGTTCCTTTCAGAAAATCAAAACCTACCTTACAATACCCTTCAAAATGAAATTGGCACAGTTGTTTCGGCGGCATGCCTGGCCCACGATTTGGGAAATCCACCCTTCGGACATTCAGGAGAAGCTGCTATTTCTAATTTTTTTACAAAAGGAAATGGGCAGGAATTTAAAAACAGCCTGTCTGAAGCTGAATGGAATGACTTTACCAAATTCGATGGAAATGCCAATGCCTTCAGAATACTAACCAACCAGTTTAACGGAAAACGGCCCGGTGGATTTGCCCTTACGTATACAAGCCTGGCATCAATTATAAAATATCCTTTTGAATCGGTAAAAGCCAATAAACAAAAATTTGGATTTTTCCAGTCAGAAAAAGAAACTTATTTGCGAATAGCTGATGAATTACAAATTAAAGAAAATTCTTTGATGCCAAATACATTTGCCCGCTATCCATTAGTGTATTTAGTTGAGGCAGCCGATGATATCTGCTATCAGATAATGGACATAGAAGATGCTTTTAAACTGGGGATTTTATCGTATGATGAAACACGTTTTTTATATCTCAACTTTTACGATAAAAATGATGATGACAAAGTTTTAAAAAACATCGATAAAACACTCAAAATTGTATCGGATCCGAACGAACAGATAACTTACCTCAGGGCAGGAGTAATTGGAAAATTAATTTCGGAATGCAGCCGGATATTTAATCAGAATAATAAAGAAATCATGGAAGGAATTTTTGAAACAAGCCTGATCAAAAAATTAAATCCGGTGCAGGCAAATGCCATGGAAAATGTAAAAAAGATTTCCTTTTCAGAAGTATATGCCCACCGGTCGGTAGTTGAAATTGAAATTGCAGGATATAAAATTATTGGAACCCTACTCGACGAATTTATCGGAGCAATTATTACTCCTAATGAATTATATAGTAAAAAACTTAACTCACTTCTTCCATCGCAGTATAAACCAAAAACTGATTCGATTTACAATAAAATTCAATCAGTTGTCGATTTTGTTTCGGGTATGACAGATGTTTATGCACTCGATTTATATCGGAAAATAAAAGGAATTAATTTGCCAGAAATTGTATAAATTCTTGATCTACCCTTCCAGCAAATTATTCAGTAAGCCGCCACGTGCTTCTTTTCTTGTATTCGGACCAGAAGTTGAAAGTTGTGCAATCAATTTTCGGATAGGCATACTCTGCAACCAAACTTTTCCGGTTCCACGTAAAGTTGCCAGAAAAATTCCTTCGCCGCCAAAAATCATGGAACGAAGGTTACCTGCCTGCTGAATACTATAATCGATTGAAGTTTCGAATCCTACAATACATCCTGTATCTACTTTTAAAACTTCATTATTTAATTGTTTTTCAATTACTGTACCTCCGGCATGAATAAAAGCCATTCCATCGCCCTGTAATTGTTGAAGAATAAAACCTTCACCTCCAAAAAAACCGGCACCAAGTTTTCTGTTGAAAGTTATAGAAATTTTTGTCCCAAGCGCTGCACACAAAAATGCATCTTTTTGAACTATAATCCGGCCTCCAAATTTTGCGAGGTCAAGTGGTACGATGGTGCCCGGATAAGGCGCTGAAAAAGCTACAGCTTTCTTTCCCATTGCCTGATTTGTGAAATGAGTAAGGAATAATGATTCACCGGTTATCAACCTCGAACCTGCTGAAATTAACTTATCAAAAAAACCAGCCTGAGGATTTGAACCATCACCCATACGAGCAGTATATTCAATCCCATCATCCATATATAACATAGCACCGGCTTCAGCTATTACTGTTTCCATCGAATCCAATTCTATTTCAACCAATTGGACATCATGTCCTAAAATCTTGTAATCAATTTCGTGTGATTGCATAATCGTTTGTGTATTTAAATTGAATTATTGTAATTTGCTTGCGTTTTAAAGATAACTAATCCGATGAAAATATTTTTTACCAAATTCATTTTTATCTGTATCCTGACTTTTTCGTTTATTACAGAAAGTACGGGAAAACTTCCTGATCCCATAAAACAATTTTTTTATGAACAGGAATTGGAAAAACAGGATGAATATTTCAGGGAGTTATCGCTTAATAAATTATTTGAAGAACGATTCCTGGTTCCTACCCTTACTGCTTTAAATTATTATCCTGAATTAAAAGGAACATCTATTCAGCTTATTGAGAAAAATATTAAAACCACCATGTTATGCCATCCAAAATCAAATTTTTTATTTAAAAAGAAAGAAAAACGAAATTATCTGATTGCGATTGATAATAAGCTAAGAAAAAACCGGGGTATTTTGCTTGACAGTGTGCCATTTAATGCACAAATTGGTGTAATTGGCCACGAACTGGGACATGTTGTCGATTATTCAGGAAAAACAAATATGGGTGTTTTGTTTACCGGAATTGGTTATCTTTTTCCAAAATACCGTCGAAACCTGGAAGAGCAAATCGACCGGATTACAATTGAACACGGATTGGGTTACCAGGTTAAAAATTTTTCTGATTTTGTTGTAAACCATTCCAATGCATCTGAGAAATATCTTAAATATAAATTGAAATATTATTTTACTCCAGCTCAGATCATGTCGGTAATTTCACAATATTCAATATATTAGGAAATTTATTCCATTTTTTTCCGACATTTGCGAAAAATTTGAAAATGCCAAGAGAGAATAAAAATAGTAAATCGCGTAGCAATAGAGGCAGGCCTGAAAAAAATATTCCAGGTGTAAAATCCTATCGGAAAAGATTTGATGAAGAAGAAAAAACTGAGAACCGCAGGCCCAGAATAAAATCAAATAAGGATAATTCAGAGCAAAAGGAAAAACCAGTCAGGAAATCATATCCTGCAAAAAGCTCCGGATCACGTCCATCAGGAAACCGAAAATTTTCAGATTCTAAAAGAGGAGCCGGAAAAAAACACCCATCAAATGCTATTGGAAGATTCGATGAAATGAGGCTTAACCGATTTATCTCCAATTCAGGAGTTTGTTCACGACGTGAAGCCGATAAACATATTGAATCAGGATCAGTTTCAGTTAACGGAGAAATAGTTACCGAACTGGGCACTAAAGTAACTCCACAGGATGTTGTGAAATTTGACGGAAGACGATTAAAGCCCGAGCCAAAAGTTTACATTCTTTTAAACAAACCCAAAAATGTTGTTACTACAACCGATGATCCACATGCTGAAAAAACGGTAATGGATATAGTAAAAAATGCCTGTCGCGAAAGGATTTATCCGGTTGGTCGATTAGATAAAAACACAACTGGCATATTACTTTTTACAAACGATGGTGAAATGTCGAAACGACTTACTCACCCATCAAATAACAACAAAAAAATATACCAGGTTAGCCTCGATAAACCAGTACTCAAAAATCATCTTCAGCAAATTGCAGATGGTATTGAACTGGAAGATGGATTAATAACACCTGATGCTATCAGTTATATTGATTCAGATCATAAAGAAGAAATCGGAATTGAAATCCATTCCGGAAAAAACCGGATTGTTCGACGAATATTTGAGCATCTTGGGTATGATGTTAAAAAACTCGACCGTGTATATTTTGCGGGATTAACCAAAAAGAACCTTTCACGAGGCAAATGGCGCTTTCTAAGTCAAAAAGAAATCAATTTTTTGAAAATGAGATAAAATAACTTTTTTGAACCTGTAATTCTGGGCATCTTAAAAGACTAATCAATTACGTTTTGGAGAAGGAATTTTTAGAAATAATACAAAAGAACCAGGGAATAATCCACAAAGTTTGCAGTTTTTACTGCGACTCGGATGATGACCGCAAAGACCTGTTTCAGGAAATTGTGGCTCAACTCTGGAAATCATTTCCTTCATTCCGGAAAGAGTCAAAGTTCTCTACCTGGATGTACCGGGTGGCGCTAAATACAGCGATAACATCATTTAAAAAAACCAAACGAAGACCCGATCAGAATAAGTTGACATATGATAATTTACAGTTGGTCGATGAAATGCCTGATCAGGAAACTGAAGAGAATATAAAACTTTTGCATAGGGCAATTACACGTTTAACCGGAATCGAAAAATCGATTATCCTGCTTTTCCTGGAAAACAAAAGTTATGAAGATATTGCTGAGATCACCGGAATTACCCAAAATTATGTTCGGGTAAAAATGAACCGGATAAAAAAGAAGTTAAGAACATACATGAATATCGATAAATAGATGGATTTAAAAGACCTGAAAAAAGCCTGGGATCAATATTCATCCAAAGAAAAGGAAAATGAACTGGATGAACAAACAATCAGGAAAATGCTGCAAGGCAGAACCAAAAGCCTGATTGAAAAGATCGAAAGAAATATCAGAATTGGCTTTGGTGTCATTTTTCTGTTAATATTGCTTTTTATCGTCGATGATTTTATCATTTCTCCCATGATTATGGCAGAAGTAGACCAGGATATAAATGTCCCGGGTTGGCTTGTTTTGTTAAGTGCTTTTAGTTATATATTTATCTTTGCAACTTTTATATATTTCGTAATAAAATATTACAATGCTAAAAAAGAATGCGACATTACCTGTAACCTTCCTAAAACCCTGAAAAAAATAATCCACATTCTGAATATTTATCAGCGGATGTTTTATTTTGGCCTTTTCGTTCTTGTTTTCTCTACATCAATCAATTTTATTGCAGGATTATATACAGGTGTCATTTTTAGTGCGAAAGAAAACGGAATTGCAATTAATGAAATAGATACAAGCGATATTATAATGACAATAATATTAGGTCTGGTAGTATTACTTGTACTTGCAGGCGGATTATTCCTTTTATTCAGGTGGGGATTCAGAAGGTTGTATGGCAACTATCTTAAAAAACTAAAACTTACATTAAAAGAATTAAACGAGATAGACTAAAGAATTTTATTATGATATTTTAGTGGGGGCATGACTTTAGTTGTGCCCCCACTTTTCTTTTAAAATTGTATTTTCACCTCATTAAAATTGTATATTTTCAAATGTATTCGATGCCTGCCTGTCGGCAGACAGGTAACTCCCATGATTTTCACAATACTTTTTTATATCGTTATTTTGTTATGGTCGTTTCATTTATCAGATCATTATCTAACTTTACAACTGATTGATAATTCAAACAAATGACTTTAATAAAATCTATATCCGGAATCAGGGGTACTATTGGTGGACGTCCTGGTGAAGGATTAAGTCCGGTTGATGTTGTTAAATATACTGCAGCTTATTCAACCTGGAGTAAAAAAGCTTCAGGTAAAAACCTATTAACAATTATTGTGGGCCGCGATGCCCGAATCTCGGGAGAGATGGTTGCCTCATTGGTTATTTCCACATTAAATGCAATGGGATGCAAAGTTGTAAATATTGGTTTAGCAACAACACCAACCACCGAAATTGCTGTTACCGAAGAAAAAGCCGATGGTGGAATTATCTTAACTGCAAGCCACAACCCAAAACAATGGAACGCCTTAAAACTCCTCAATTCGAAAGGTGAATTTTTAAATGCTGAAGAAGGTGCAAAAATACTTGAAATTGCTGAGTCGGAAGATTTCGATTTTGCTGATGTAGATAATATAGGAAAAACTGTTCTGGAAGATTTCACAAACATTCACATTCAGAAAGTACTTAATTTAAAACTTGTTGATATAAAAGCTATTAAAACCGCAAATTTCAAAGTTGCCATCGATGCTGTTAATTCGGTAGGTGGAATTGCAGTTCCTATGCTATTAAAAGCACTTGGTGTTGAGAAAGTAGTTGAAATTAACTGTGAACCAACAGGACATTTTGCGCATACACCCGAGCCAATCCCTGAAAATCTGATTGAAACAGCTCAGATTATCCGTGATAAAAAAGTGGATGTGGGATTTGTTGTTGATCCGGATGTTGACCGATTAGCTATAATAAATGAAGACGGAACAATGTTTAATGAAGAATATACCCTGGTTGCAGTTGCCGATTATGTATTGTCACAAACTCCGGGAAACACTGTTTCAAACCTGTCATCAAGCAAGGCTTTACGAGATGTCACTGAAAAACATGGATACAGTTATTCTGCTTCAGCAGTTGGAGAAGTGAATGTTGTTGCTAAAATGAGGGAAACCAATGCAATTATTGGTGGTGAAGGCAACGGAGGTATAATTTACTCTGAAAGCCATTATGGCCGCGATTCATTAGTTGGGATTGCACTTTTCCTCACACATCTGGCAAAAAGCGGAAAAAAATGTTCTGAACTTCGCAAATCGTATCCCGATTATTTTATTTCAAAAAATAAAATTGAGCTAACTCCCAAAATTGATGTGGATGCTATTCTGGTTAAAATAAAGGAAAAATACCAGCATGAAAACACCACCGATATTGACGGAGTAAAAATTGATTTTGCCGATTCTTGGGTTCATTTGCGGAAATCAAATACTGAAGCAATTATTCGTATATATTCGGAAGCAAAAACAATGGAACAAGCAGAAAGCCTGGCTGGTAAAATAATATCGGAAATAAAAGGTCTTGCATAATATTTAAAAGATGAAACAAGCATGAGAAAAAGTTCTCACACAAGAAGATTATTATTAAGCGAGTTCCATGGGTTACCTTAAAAAACAGACAATTATTAACACATGAAATAATTATGAAAAAAAGGGATTTTATTAAATCAACTTTTTTATCCGGTCTAGGAATATTGGCATTTCATCCTTCTTTTGGAAATCCAAAGAATAAAAAAAATAAACCAAAAAGCTTAAAAAACTGGGTTTGGGAAAATCCCAACGAAGAGGAAGATATTAGAACACTGGCAGAAAAATATTCCGGATTTTATAAGGCAGGAATACAAGGGATATTTTTTGAGCACGACAGTGAAAAACATTTCCGTGCCGCAAAAAAAGAAGGGCTTGAAACACATCGTTGGATGTGGATAATGAACCGCGGCGAAAAAGAATTACTGGAAAACCATCCCGAATGGTACGCAGTAAGTCGAAACGGCAAGTCCTGTGCTACCGACCCTCCCTATGTAAATTATTACCGTTGGCTATGCCCTTCAAAACCTGAAGTTCAAAATTATCTGAAACAGCAAGTGCAAAACGAACTTGAAAAAGACTATATCGATGGCATCCACCTCGATTACATTCGATATTGCGATGTAATACTTCCGGTAAACCTGTGGGAAAAATATGGCATTGAACAAACCCGTGAATTACCAGAGTATGATTTTTGTTATTGTAAAACTTGCAGATCAAAATTTAAAGATGAACATGGAATTGATCCCGTGGAAATTGAATACCCAGACCAAAGTTTATCGTGGCGAAACTTTAGGTACGACCGGATTACCAATGTTGTAAATCAATTGGCAGAAATTGCCGGCCAAAATAAAAAACCCATAACTGCTGCTGTTTTCCCTACTCCTGAAGTTGCACGTCGTATTGTCCGCCAGGATTGGACAAACTGGAAGCTGGATGGAATCTGTCCGATGATTTATCATGGATTTTACAAAGAACCGGTGAGTTGGATAGGAGACGCCGTTAAAGAAGGAGTTCATTTCCTCAATGGTAAATTCCCGCTTTATGCCGGTTTATTTTTACCTGATTTTAAATCGGATGATGAGTTAAAAAAAGGAATTGAAACAGCCATTAATAATGGAGCCTCCGGAGTATCTTTATTTGGAAGAATTGATGAAAATGTACTTGAGGTTTTAAGGCAATTTAAATAAAATTTATAACAGAAGCATTCAAGTAGCCACTCCACTTCGGGTTGGGTGACCACTAATATTTTATTCCCCGAAACTATTCCTGTTATCAGTTGCCAATTCAACCAGGCACCAAATGTTAAAAAAGAAGAAATCCTTTGATGTTTTCTTATAATATTGTAATTTGTATACCAAACTGAACATACTTTCAATATCATGAATTTTAATAAACCCATATTTCACCGATTCTTTGCTTTTTTTAGCAAATCTGCCAACTTTTTCATTTTAATATTGCTACTATTTTATTCATGTAAAGATGATCCCTTTGAGGCTGACTCTGGTACTTTTACTGATTCACGAGATAACCACGAGTACAAATGGGTAAAAATTGGGGAACAGATATGGATGGCTGAGAACCTGGCTTATGCCCCTTACTTATGTGCTCCTGATTCGCAATGTGGTATTTGGATTTACGATTATTATGGCGAGGGTTCTTATGGCACAAATTACCACATTTATGGTTGTTTGTACGATTGGGAAACCGCTTTGGAAGTTTGCCCCAATGGCTGGCACCTTTCTTCAGATGAAGAATGGATGGAACTGGAAAGGTATTTGGGTATGGCGGAAGATCAAATAGACAGGACAGGTATTGTTCGTGGGGAAGAAGCAAATGTAGGGGGAAAACTAAAAGAAATTGGTAATACCCATTGGATAGAGCCAAATGAAGGGGCTACAAATGAAACTGGATTTACAGCTTTACCAGGGAGTTTATTATATGAAGAAAGATTCACTTCTACCGGTGGATCTGCTTATTATTGGACTTCTAGTTTGAAAAATGAAGAATCAGCAATTCATAGAATGTTACCTTATTATCATAATTCTATTTTTCGGGAACCTTTTTCAATAACTTTTGGTTTATCTGTCAGATGTATAAAAAACTAACGAATATTATCATGAAAAAAATAACCCGTCAAGTTCTCCTGATTAGTGTCATGATTTTTATTCTTCTTTTATCTTCCTGTAAAGAAGATCCCTTTGAAGCCGACTCCGGTACATTTATCGATAAACGCGACAACCACAAATACAATTGGGTAAAAATTGGCGAACAAATATGGATGGCAGAGAACCTGGCTTATGCCCCTTACTTATGTGCTCCTGATTCGCAATGTGGTATTTGGAT
>JABMQB010000145.1 GCA_013203525.1 Mariniphaga sp. | reverse complement strand
GGCATACACCAGTCGGCATAAAAATCAACAAGTACTGGCTTTTCAGAATTAACTACACTTTGAAAACGTCCCTTATTCATATGATTAAAATTGTATATTTTCAAAGGTATCATATGGAACTCGCACTTTAATCATCCCGGTTTGTGAAAAGAATTTACATGCTCGTTTCATCTTTCTTCTTTTTCCTTTTCTGAATCAATCCAACTATTAAATCTCCAACTAAGTAACCCACTGCTGCACCCCATAAGGTACTCCAATACCAAACCGATTTAATCACGCAGGTTCCACTTGTGCAACCTACAAATTTCCAGTAAAGAAATCCACCAATAGCTCCGATTACAACAAAAACTATCTGAATTTTATTTTTTATAAAAAAGCTTCGCATCTATATGTAATTTGAAATTGAAACAAAAGTATTAAAATTTAGTTTTTACAATTCAATTGAAAATAGCTATGATACATAGATTAATCAAATGCTGCAACACAATTAACAAAACTTGTATTCTATTGTTGTTTTATTATAAGAACAAAGACATATTTAATTTTATAAACTATAAATATTTACAATTATGTCAACAGTAAATATTTATCTGACTTTTAATGGTAATTGCAAAGAAGCATTTGATTTTTATAAATCAATACTGGGTGGAGAATTTCGTTCTATGAGTAAATTTGGCGATATGCCTCCTATGCCGGAAGATCAGAAAAAAAGAATTATGCACATAACTTTGCCCGTAAGTAAAGAAACTGTATTAATGGGAAGTGATTCAGGTGGTGAATGGGCAAAAAATTTCAAACAGGGAAATAATTTCTCTGTTTCTGTTAGTACTGATTCTGAAGAAGAGGCAGACAGAACTTTTAATGGTTTGGTACAAGGCGGAAATGCAATGATGCCCATGAACAAAACTTTCTGGGGAGCTTACTTTGGAATGCTGACTGATAAATTCGGAATAAACTGGATAGTTAGCTGTGAAGTTAAAAGCGCAAATAAAATGATGAGCTAAAAAATACATTTTAAAGGGGGCGTTTGCCTCCTTCATTTTTTGGTTTAACCTGAGTAAAATTTCAAAAAAATCCTCCCTGCAGATTTACCTTAAATTCGTATTAAAAACCTTCTACACCACACAATAATATCATTTATGATAAATACAAGCTATTGTGAATCAAATATTTATTTTGTAAATTGTATGAAAACCAAAAACAACAGCCATGGTAAAGATTACTATTTTGCTCTTTGCTTTATTGCTATTATTCCCCATTATATCATTTCCACAGAGCAATCCATTAAAAGTAAAAAAAATAACAAAAGAAGTTGTTTTTGACGGCGTACCGGATGAACCGGTTTGGCAAACCATTGAAGCGCTGCCAATGACTATGTTAACCCCGATTGCAGGGGATAAACCGTCTGAAGAAACCATATACAGGATTGCTTATAACGATGAATATTTTTATGTTTCGGGAATTCTGAACCACAGTGATATCTCGGATTTAAGGGCAATTGGTAAAAAAAGAGATTATGCTACATCAGCCACCGACTTTTTTGGGATCGTGCTTGATTCATACAATGATAGGAAAACAGGGGTCTCATTCTGGACAAATCCAAACGGGATACGGACAGATGGCACTGTACAAAACGACGCAATTGGCGATACGGATGATATTAATTTTAGCTGGAATACATTCTGGGATGTAAAAACAAATATCAATGATCAGGGGTGGACAGCTGAATTCAGGATTCCTTTTTCCAGCCTGAGATTTCAAAAACACGATGGAAAAACTGTTATGGGGATTATATTAACCAGGTTTATAGCTGCAAAAAATGAAATGTCTAACTTCCCGGCACTTTCCCCTGATTACAGCCTCCCTTTCTGGAAATCGTCACTTTCAGCATTAATTGAATTTGAGGGATTAAATCCCAAAAAGACAGTTTACATAACTCCATATATAACCGGAGGTGTTGGGCAGGAAAATAAACTCAATAATAACAACACTGCCTACAATATGGATACAAATCCAAAATTTGACGCCGGGCTGGATATTAAATACAGCCTCACCAATAACCTGACTGCTGACCTAACTATTAATACCGATTTTGCCCAGGTAGAGGCCGATAACCAGCAAATCAACCTCACACGGTTTTCGCTTTATTTCCCGGAGAAAAGGATTTTCTTCCTTGAAAAATCCGACGTATTCGATTTTTCATTCTTGGGCGGTAATAATCTATTTTACAGCCGCAAGATTGGCCTTCATGAAGGGAATCCTGTCAGGATATATGGCGGATTGAGGATGACAGGCAGGATTGGTGAATGGGATATAGGAATCCTTGATATGCAAACTGCAAAATTTGAAGAAAATCCTTCGGAAAATTTTGGAGTAGTAAGGGCAAAACGTACGGTTTTTAACCAAAACTCATATGTTAGTGGAATGGCTACTACAAGAATGGGAACCGATGGTTCATACAATGTGGCTTATGGGCTTGATGGCCTGTTCAGGGTTACAGGTGATGAATACCTGACATTAAAATGGGGGCAGACCTTTGAAAACGATTCGGCAAACAAGGTTTTCGATTTGGCTCCTTCACGTTTTTTGTTTGAATGGCAGCGCCGGAAAGAAACCGGATTTGCATACGATTTTGTTTATACCTGGTCGGGTAAAAGTTTTAATCCGGGAGTTGGTTTTGAAGTAAAAGACAACTACCACGGTTCAAGGGTGGTTCTACAACATGGCTGGCTGCCAAATAGCACTTCTTTTATCCGATACCATAAGTTCTCACTTTCAGGATGGAATTTCTGGAATACTGCTACAAATTTACAGGAAACATCTATTGCGGTGCTTGCATGGGAGTTTGAAGCAAAAAAAGGATTTGGAGGAAATATATCAATAAATTTCTATCGGGAAGATTTAATGGAAGAACTGACACTTGGAAACGATCAGGCATCCGTACCAGCCGACAGATATACAT
>JABMQB010000144.1 GCA_013203525.1 Mariniphaga sp. | reverse complement strand
CTTTAGCAATTTTTTCAATAACGAAGCATGGCCATGAACATCGCCAATGATATCGTACATTTCTGTATTATTTTAAAAACAAAGAAAAAAAATAGCTGCCAGAAAAAGCAGCTATTTGTATATTTTTTTAATCGAATAATAAAATACTACCAGAAGTAAGCATAAAAAACAAGTATGATAGTAATTATTATTACTGAATTTATGATGTCCCAATAATTGTAAGATTCTCTGGTTTCGGCACGTTGAGCCGCAGTTGCAGATCCCATTGTAAGGCCAACAATTGTTGCCGGATCTTTCTTTTTAGTAAAATAACTAATAATTACCATTGAAACTATAACCACTCCAAAAAGATAAATTTCGTAATGCAACCAGTTATGCGATAAGAATATGGTATAAATTAGTGAATCTTCACCTACTGAAAAAACATTTAAAGCTAAACGAGTCATCCCAAGTGTGAAACCAATAACCAATCCCCAAATACCTGCAGCTGGTGTTGTTCTTTTTGAAACAATACCAAGGAGGAAAACAGCTGCTATTCCCGGCGCCAATAATGATTGTACGTCTTGCAAGTATTCGTATAAAACTTTCCCGAGGCCTTTCATTACCGGAATCCAGGCAATTCCTAACAGAACAATAACAACTGTGGCAATACGGCCAACCGTTACATAATGACGTTCATTTTCATTTGGCTTATACTTTTGATAAAAATCAACGGTAAATAGCATCGCAGAAGAGTTAAATAATGAAGCTAACGAACTCATTAGTGCTGCAAGAATACCTCCAATTACAATCCCTTTAAAACCCATTGGTAATAACTCTTTTACCATACTTGAAAAAGCAGCATCATTATTTTCAAGGGATAGGAGGCCCTTTTGATTTAATGCATAAGCAATCATTCCGGGAATAAGAAAAACAAACACAGGTGTGAGCTTAAGATAGGCCCCAAAAATAGTCCCTCGTCTTGCTTGTTTCATATCGCGGCCTGATAATACACGCTGAACAATAAACTGATCGGTACACCAATACCAGAAACCAATAATTGCTGAACCTAAAATAACACCAGTCCACGGAAAATCCATATCTTTTGGTGAGCGCATCAAAGTTGTCATTGAATCGCCATGAACAGTTACATTAGCCCGGCAAATTTCCATCATTTCATTCCAACCTCCGACTTTTATTAATCCCAGAACCAATACTGCAATTGAACCAAACAACAAAATGGGAGTTTGCAAAACCGATGTATAGAGCACCGCTTTCATCCCTCCAAAGGTTGTATAAAGCCCTGTTAAAACAACCAAACCAATTGCGCTTACCCAGAAAAAATCTATATTATATCCCCAAAATGTAATGAATTCAATGTCAAAAACATCCTTAAACACTACCCCACCAGCGTAAACTGTCACTGCAACTTTTGTTAAAATATAACTAACAAGTGAAATTATTGAAAGAAATGACCTTGCTTGCGGATTATAACGTTTTTCAAGAAACTCGGGCATTGTGAATACCTTACTTCGGGAATAAAATGGTACAAATAACCATCCCAGCATTAATATCATCCAGCCATGCATTTCCCAATGTGCCATTGCCATTCCGCTTTCGGCTCCGGCTCCGGCAAGGCCAACCAAGTGTTCTGATCCAATGTTTGATGCAAATATTGAGGCTCCAATTGCTATCCAGGTGGCATCGCGTCCGGCAAGGAAATAATCAGTAGTATTTTTATCCTTTTTACTGATTACCCAAATTACTATTCCGATTAGTGCTAAGACAAAAAGACCTAAAACGATCCAGTCGAGTGTTGTCATGGTTTAGTTTTTTACAATTAGTTTAATAAATCAGTTCCGTTTTAAAAATAGTTTTATTTTCTTATATATCGGTAAATTTCCATATCATTTTCAAACATAATTAAAAAAACGTTTAAATGACACTATTAAAATGAAAAATGAAAAAACCATCAGTAAAATCATGATGGTTTTTTTATTATAGCTTATTATATTATGCTGATTTTATTACCTTAATTAAAAAACAGTCTAATAAACATTCAAACAATTGATAATAATTAACACTTTGCTATTTATGCCACAACAATATCTTTGTTTACATTTCTTGAACCCATCAATGCATAAAAAAGCATATAAGCTAAACAAGCTAAAATTACCCAATAGCTACCCATATAGCTGGTTATGTCGGCAACATATCCTTGTAAAAGAGGAATAATACCACCACCACAAACCATCACCATAAATATACCCGATGCAGCGGTAGTATATTTTCCAAGCCCTTCAACAGCCAGATTAAAGATGCCACCCCACATAATGGAAGTACACAAGCCGCAAAAAACAAAAAACATAACACCTATTGGCACATTAATCAAACCAAATGACAAGTCTGATTGAAAAACAGGCATATTAACTGTTGTTGAAACTGGTGAAAATATTGCAAGTAAAATAAACATAATACCTAATGATGATACAAAAGTCAACATCGCTTTACTGGAGAATTTTGAACCAAGGAATCCACCAAACAAACGGCCAATAAGCATCAGGAACCAGTATGTACCAACAACAGTTCCTGCAATTGTGGCATCAATTCCCAATCCTTTTGCCCCTTGTATTCCATTAATAATTCCATCCATTGG
>JABMQB010000143.1 GCA_013203525.1 Mariniphaga sp. | reverse complement strand
CTCTAATATTGCATCAATTTCTCTTTCTGTATTTGATTTTTTATGTCCCTCTTCAATTGATCCATATTTTTTATCTAAAATTAGAATGAAGAAGTGGCATTTTCGAACTAATTTGTTTAAATTTTCTTGGATGGATTCTTCATTATATTCTGGTGGAAGTTTCTCCCAACGTTCAACTTTTAAATAACTACGTAACGATTCTTCTATGCTGTCAGATAATTTATTAATTGCATCCTCGGCATAGTCTCTTTCAGTTTGCACATCACCAGGAGATGAAATAAATGTTTTATAAAATTTGTAAAACTGGCTCATAAATTCTTAGGTTTTTGGATTAAATATTTTTTTTGTATGTCATTCAATATTGAAATTGCCCTGTAACGTATGTATGTTCATTGGATTAATTTTCTTATATCGTTCATTGAACAATCATTCCATATTGGAATATTTCGTACAGTTTTCAAATTTTTATATTGAATAAACCTATTTTATTTTATTCGATAAGGTTAAAACGTAATATAACTCGTTATTGAAATCCAGGGGTATTTCCTCTGCGTGTAGTCTTTCTGCGTGTACGCTGGGTTTCAATTGTTTGGCTAATTTAACAATAATGAAGAAGAAAAGCAAGAAAGAGAAGTTGGAAGGCAGAATTTGGAAGCCGAGAGTTATGAACCAAGAGTCAAGAGTCAGTAACCAGCAACTCGTAACTCGAATCTTATAACTCGTAACTTACTAACCTACAAATACAACAATTCCCCAATTTTCAACATTGCTTCGGTGGCTTTTGCCTGAATAAAAATATCGGTTATTGTTTTTGTAAAATGCGATTCTTTAATATTTATTTCAATGATTTTTGCACCACGTTCTTTTGCTTTTACAGGGAAATCGGCGGCAGGTAACACTTCGGCATTGGTGCCAATAATTATTAAAACATCGGTTTTTGCGATTTCCTCAAAAGCTTTTTTCTTGGCAAAAAACGGTATGGGCTCATTAAAAAATACCATGTCGGGTTTTAGGATTCCTTTACAGATATAACAGGTTGGAGGAAGGTAGTTCAGGTCGGCAAAACTGATATCGAATTCAGAACTGCATTCG
Source organism: Mariniphaga sp. (assembly GCA_013203525.1). Taxonomy (GTDB): domain Bacteria; phylum Bacteroidota; class Bacteroidia; order Bacteroidales; family Prolixibacteraceae; genus JABMQB01. The sequence continues at coordinate 3,700 of JABMQB010000143.1, read as the reverse complement.
GTGCAAACCAGTTGTTTGTATGTCCCATGTAATTCATAAACATATTGGTTTCCAGCTCTTTGGTGTAAATGGTCGATATTTTGTGTAATTACCGATTCAAGGAAACTGCGTTTTTCCATTTTTGCCAATACTTTATGAGCAATATTTGGTTCAACATCAGCAAGTTTATCGTAAAAAATTTCTTTAATTTTCAACCACGATTGTAATGGTTTTTTATTAAAGAATCCAATTTCAAGGAAAATAGGATCGGTAGAGTTCCAAAGCCCGTTTTTGCCTCTGAATGGAGGTATTCCACTTTCAACAGATATACCGGCACCCGTAAAAGCAACTGCATATTTTGCTTCCCGTATTAATTCTGCCGCCTTTTCTATTTTGTTGATATCCATTGAGTCTTTAATAAATTTCCCGGAAAAATGACTTGCTGGGAAATATTATGTAACAAATTTATTTTAACTATTGTATCCTTTTATCAATATATTATTAATCTGTCTGACAATCTGGTGCAGACCCCCTTCTGTCCGTTGGACATATTCCCCCATTTGGGGGAAGACCGAGATGGGGGTCAATTTAAAATATTTAATAATAAGCACTTTAATTTTCAAACCACAGAGCAGATTAATATTAAATATTTATTCTTCCGAATTCAGATCTTTATAAACCGTTACAGTTGTATCTTCATTAAACCTGATTTTAAAGTTTAGTTTTCTGAAAACAGCAATCATTGGTTTATTGTCTTTTGTTGTTTCGGCAACCAGGCGTTTAATACCCCGGTTTTTTGCAATTTCCAAACAGTATTCAGTTAATGTGTAACCAAGTTCTTTATGTTGCCAATCGTCAGTAATCAATACTGCGTATTCCATTATTTCAACATCGGGGTCGGCAATTAACCTTCCAACACCAATTAGTTTTTTCCTTCCTTCTTCTTCAACTTCGGCAACAATCGCAATTTCACGGTCGTAATCGATAAAACAAAATTGCGAAGCCACCTCATGTGAAACGAAATAGAAATCATATCTGAATCGTGAATAAATTGATTCTCTTGAGCAACTTCCCAGTAATTCGAGCCATAATGGCTCATCTTCCGGTTTAATCGGGCGCATTAAGATATCTGTTTTATCCTTAAGCGCAGTTTGTTTCATCAGGCTTTCAGGATAAGGGCGTAATATCAGGTGAGAGTAATCTTTTATTGGAACACCAAGCAGTTCTTCATCTACAACAATACGTGCATCCAAAGCAATTACATCGGTTGGAGTAACAATCAGTGGATTTATATCTAATTCCAAAATTTCAGGATAATCAGCAGCCAGATATGACATTCTGATGAGAACCTCAATTAATTTATCAATGTTTTTGGGTGAATCGCCACGGTATCCGGTAAGAAGTGGATAAATTTGTAAAGATTCTAGCATTTGCCTGGCAAGTTGTTCATTTAAAGGAGGGAATTCCAACCGTTTATCTTTAAATAACTCGGCAGTTGTACCTCCCATACCAACAAGCATTACTGTTCCAAAAACCGGATCTTTTTTTGTTCCAAGAATTAATTCAATACCATTTCTTGTGTCAACCATTTTTTGGATAGTAACACCATCAATTCTTGCATCAGGCATCCTTTCGGCAGCTGTTTTAACCATGTTGCGGAAAGCAGCCCGTACCATTTCTTCGTCTTTAATATTTAGTACAACGCCTTCAACATCCGATTTATGTGTAATATCAGGTGAATATATTTTCATTACTACCGGATAACCTTTATCCTCAGCAATTTTTACTGCATCATCTTCGTTTGCTGCAGCTAATGGATGAGTTGTATTAATGCCATAATCGTTAATCAGCATTTTTGAATCATCCTCATTTAGTATTTTTGCTTTTGGAAAAATATCTGTGAGATACTTTTCTTTTAATTCAGCCCTGTCGTAATTAAATGAAACAGGAATTTCTTTTGGTGTTTCATAAAGCATTTCCTGGTTTTGCGAATAATTGGAAAGAGTCATAAATGCCCTGATTGCCTGTTCCGGAGTTGTAAAACTGGAAATACCGGCTTTGTTAAATACCTGAATACCTTCCCTCATACTAGCACCACCAAGCCAGGCTGCCATTATCGATTTTGAAGTGTTGGTTGTAATTTTAACAATTGCTTCAGCTGTTTCTGTAGGAGCAGTCATTGCCTGTGGAGTAAGCAGGACTAATACCGCATCAACATTTTCATCTTCTAAAACAATTTCGGTTGATTTGGCAAACCTTTCAGGGGTTGCATCCCCCAATACATCAATTGGGTTTCCGTGCGACCAGAAGGGTGGGAGATAGTCGTTTAGTTTTTGCATGGTTTCTTCGGAAAGGTCAACCAGTTTTCCACCCCATGAAATTAATGAGTCGGTTGCCATAACACCTGGTCCACCTGCATTTGTTACAATAGCTAAACGGTTTCCTTTGGGAATTCTTTTTCTTCCCACTAAATCTGTAAAATCAAAAATATTTCCAAAATCGAAAACACGTGCAAGTCCGGCTCTTCTGAAAACGGCATCATAAATTGAATCTTCAGAAGCTAATGCTCCGGTGTGAGAGGCAGCTGCTGCAGCGGATTCAGGGAATCGCCCGGATTTATATACAATAATTGGTTTTTTCCTTGCAAAAGCACGGGCAGCCGACATAAACGTACGGGCATTAGTCAATGATTCAACATAAAGGACAATGGATTTTGTATTTGGATCCTGTCCGAAGTAATCAATTAAATCTCCAAAATTTACATCCATTGAGTTCCCGATGGATACAAAATATGAGAATCCTATATTTGATTCATATGCCCAGTCGAGTACTGAGGTACATAATGCACCCGATTGTGATATAAATGCAACATGCCCTTTTTTTGGCATCCCATCAGCAAAACTGACATTCATGTTTAATCCAGGAACAAGAATTCCCAGGCAGTTGGGACCAATAACCCGCATATCCGGGAATTTCTTTTTTTCGGCTTTTACCTTTTCTTCCAGTATTTTTCCTTCTTCACCCGACTCCTTAAAACCTGCCGACATGATAATTATACCATGAATTCCTGCCTCGCCACATTCTTTGATCAATTGAGGGACAAATTTTGCCGCGGTCATAATTACAGCTAAATCAGGTGTTTTAGGAAGTTTTTTTACATCGGGGTAACAAGGTATTCCAAATACTGCTTCACGTTTTGGATTAACCGGGTAAACTACGCCATTGAATCCTCCGCCCACAAGGTTTCTTAAAGTAATCCCTCCAACACTGTTTGGATTACTTGAAACTCCAATCAAAGCAATTCTTTTAGGTTTGAAAATGCTGTTTAACTTTTTAATGGCCATTGTAATATTTTTTGGGTTCTATTTGATGAATTTTTAAATCTTTATGATTTTGCAAAGTTGGTGTAATTTTTTTTCAAAATTCATAAAAAAAATCATATTAGAAAAATTAACTCATTTGTTCTGTTATTAGGTAAGAAGTTCATTAAGTAGTTCAAATTTAAACAATTCAGTATTAAAAGAAAGTATATTTATTTTATTATTTATGTTGAAAGTTGTTGTACAGCATCAAGATATTGGAATATTTTTTTTGAACTTAAGCTATAGTTAACAATCAAAAAAAAACGCCCTGTTTTAACAGGACGTTTTTAGATGATTTATATTAAAATAACCTGTTGCACAGTTTGAATATTAAAGTACTTATTATAATATATTTAAAT
>JABMQB010000016.1 GCA_013203525.1 Mariniphaga sp. | reverse complement strand
TTCTTATAATTTTATCTTATACTTTAAACAGGTTTTTAAGGCCTTTTAAAAAGTTGAAATCTTTTTTTAAAATCATCTTTAGGAAAAAATCCCGTTAATACATTTTTGGGGAAAATATATGAAACTTCAAGAATTCGAAAAGTGCAGATTTTTTAATTGGTAAAATAAATCCAAACGGATAATTCATTTCTTGCAACATTTATTTTAGATACTTCCACTTTGGAAACGTTAATTTTTGTTGTCTCTTTTATCTCGTTTAATAAAACTCTCTTGTCATTTAAAATTTCAAAATCGGTAGGTGTAAAAGTTAATAGTTTTTTATTCCTTGTTTTTTGTGGTTTGTAGTTTTCAGAAATAAAAACACAAGCCAATATAAAGAAATTGGAAATGAGTAATCCTAACCAATTAGAAAAATTAAATTCAACCATGGCATTAATAATCGAAATTCCAATTACAGTAAACAGGTAAGTTATTTCTTTTATTTCAATTGGAATAGTCCGATAACGAAGGATACTAAAAACAGCAAATAATCCCAGGGCAACGGTAAAATTAAGATTAACCTGATCTAATATCGATGCGATAAGGAAAATGATTAATCCTAATAGTGGTAACGAAAAAATATATTCTTGTTGATAATTGTTTGTTATAAATATATAACGGGTAAGAATATAAATTGTAATAAGGTTTATTACCAACCGAAGAAAAAATTCAGTAAATAATACAAGGTCGACATCAGCAAATAAATTCAGTAACATATTTTTCGGATTTAATTTATTTAAAAATCAGTACGACATTCGTTCTTTAAAGTAAAGATAAATCTATCCGTTTTGTTCAAACTTTTATAGAAACTTTCAATGTACTTTAGAAGGTTGTTTTTTTCGCGCTCTGATATTAATTTACAGGAAGATATGGTTGTTAAGATTTCTTCCTCTTTTTCAATAAACCTATTTATATTTTTTAAATATTCTTCATTGCTGTCTCGGCAATAGCCGAGGTATTCTCTTTCTTTTACGGTTTCAATACTGGCCCAGGATTGAGGAAAAGAATAACTGGTGCCAACAAATCCTGAAAAGTCAAAATCATATGGCACAGGGATTACTTTATTTGTTATTAGACTTAATGGTTTAATATATTTTGTATTATGTCCTGCTTTTATTCTCCAATCTGTATTGCCTATCATATATTGAAACAAAGCAACCCGATCAGCATCTTCCGCTATAACATTATCTTCTCTGATTATCGTTGGATTCAAAACAATTGACTCATGTCGTTTAGAAAGAAAAGCAAGAGGTTCAATTAAAAATCCAACCCGTTGGTAGTTTTTATTCTTTTTCCCTGTATCGATGTACAAAATGTTTAATAACCTTACTTTGAAACTAAATCCTGATAATACATTGTACAATTTATATGCTAAATATTCTTTTAAAATATAGGAATCGTATTTAGTAGAATTAGAACAATGGGTTACCAATTTTATTTTTCCGGTTAAGCCTGAATTTTCAAGAGGATCGGATTTAAAATTAAGATGAATTGGCGGGAAAAAACAATTGTCTTTTCTAAAATTCCCCCTGGCTTTTATTTGTATATTTTTAGTAATTGAATCGGTGCTATTATAATGAATTTGTAAAATCGCATCCTGATATTCTCCTTTACTTTTATTTTTAATAAATGAAGTTATATCGTACGTAAGAGTAATATTTAACGGAGCATCATCTTCAAATATATCAATGTTTGGAATTGTATCAGAAACAGGCTCCAGATAGAATTCATTTCCCAGGGTATCATTGACAAACTCAATGGTGTTTTGAGCATGTAAATGTATTTGCAGTATAATCAAGAAAAGCACAAATAGTAATTTCTGCATATAATAATGAATTGATTAATACAAAAATTTTCATAAGCAAATTAGTGAAAATATTTTACATCCGGGATATTCTTCTTTATTTATTTCATTTTCAATTATGTAATTCATTTTTACGATTGTCAAAAACCTACCATTGTTGGCTGCTTGAGGAATTTCTTATGATAAAGCAATGCTTGATGCTTTTGCGTTTATGGAATCAAGGTTGATTCTGGGTTTGCTAGCTCAGAAGGATTAAAAGAACTGATTTTTAAACAGGATTCGTTAAGTTTTGCAAATTTCCGTGCTGTTGCAACAACTGCCCAATACAAAAAGTAACCATGTTTAATAATCAAATAGTTACAGTTACAAGGTACAAATAAGGTACATTTTAACCTGTTGTGCGGTTTAAAATGTTAATAAAAATCTAAATAAATAACAATAAAAAAGCTATGCATAAATTTGATA
>JABMQB010000142.1 GCA_013203525.1 Mariniphaga sp. | reverse complement strand
TGTTGAAAATGCTTTTGCTTTTCCTCCCGAAAAATGTTTATTGGCAAAAATTATCGTTGCATTGTAAAAAACCCGCACATAATTTACCGAGCTTTTTTTTGTGCTTTCACCTTTATAATGGATAATTGTTGTGTCGGGGAAGTAGTAATTTTTGTAACCAGCCTGAGTTAAACGATATGAGAGGTCTATATCCTCGCCATACATAAAAAAGCTTTCATCAAGAAGCCCTGTTTTATCAAGTGCAGTTTTTCGCAGAAGCATAAATGCTCCGGCCAATACATCAACTTCGCTGGTTTTATTTTCATCAAGATATGAAAGGTGATACTTCCCAAATTTTTTAGATTTTGGAAATAATTTTGAAATACCAAAAATTTTATAAAAAGCTACCCACGGTGACGGTAATCCACGTTTTGATTCGGGAAGAAAATTTCCTTTCCCGTCGATCATTTTTACACCCAGCCCACCGGCATCGGGAGTCTTTTCCATAAAAGCAAGAACCTCTTCAAAAGTGTTCTCTTCAACAACAGTATCAGGATTTAACAAAAGAACAAATTCACCTTCCGAGATTTTTATTGCCTGATTATTGGCATACGAAAAACCAAAGTTTTCCTTATTTTCAATTAGAATTACATCCGGAAATTTTTCCTTTACAAGGTTACACGAACCATCAACAGAATTATTATCGACCACAAATATTTCGGCAGGTATATTTTTAATTGCTTTCTGAACAGAATGCAAGCACTGTTCAAGGAAGTATTTGACGTTATAGCTAACTATTACTACCGAAAGTTTCATTTTATTTGGTTTATTTTCCCAGAGTATTTTCGTAAGCTACCCGGTTTACCAGCGACCGCCCCAGCGTAATTTCATCGGTATATTCCAATTCATCGCCTATTGATACACCCCGGGCTAATGTCGATACTTTAATATCTTTTTCTTTTAATTTTCTGAATATATAAAAATTTGTTGTATCACCCTCCATGGTTGTACTTAATGCCAGAATAACTTCAACTATTTCTTCTTTTTCTATTCGTTCAACCAATGAATCGATTTCAAGATCGGAAGGGCCAATCCCATCCATTGGAGAAATAATTCCACCTAAAACATGGTATAATCCATTAAACTGTAGTGTATTTTCAATAGACATTACATCCCTGATATTTTCAACTACACATATAATTGATCCGTGTCTTGAGTTATTTGAACAGATGGAACAAATTTCAGTGTCGGAAATATTGTGGCATTTTTTGCAGTGTTTAATCTCGTTTTTCAGTTGAATCAGGCTGTTGCCGAATGCAATCACTTCATCATTATCCTGCCTCAGTAAATGCAAAACTAAACGAAGAGCACTTTTCCGTCCTATACCGGGAAGTTTAGCAAATTCGTTAACTGCATTTTCCAATAAACGTGATGGGTATTTTTCAATATTCATCCATTAAGTTTTTCAGCCCTAAAATTAACGGGAAATTGGAGAATATCGTACCAGGTAGTGTAAAATTTCTAAAATCCAGGAATTGGGATACACTTTTTAAAATAAGAAACAGCTCCTGAAAGGAGCTGTTTTAGTGTAAATTAATGATATTTTTTGATCCTGTAAATCTGGTAAACTTATTTAACCGACCAACAGGTCAGCATTTCCTTATCTTTTATAAATATATTATTTTCTGAAAATAGTGGATGAGCATAAATATCAGTTTCAGAAACTTTATACTTAGCCAGTTCGGTAAATGCGTTTCCATTAGGTTCGAAAATAATTAAAGTTCCATTGGCCGGAAGTGAAACCAACACTTTCCCCAAATCCAGGATAGAAGCAAACCTGTTTAAAGTTGTTTCATCAAGCCAGGTTGTTTCACCGGTTTTAGCATTTAAACAGAATAATTTACCCAGTCTTGCTTCGTTGGCATAAATAAAACCATCCTTTATCATGGGTGTATTAAACGAAGTTCCCAGTTCATTATTCGACCACAGTTCAGTGGTTTCCCATGAAGTTCCTGTTTTTGTCAAACTGAATGCTTTCGTTCCGCTGCCCTGACCTGCAACGATAATAGTATTCCCGTTATAAGCAGGCGTTGGTGCATTATAATTCATTCGTTGAATCGGAGTGGCAATTTTCCAAAGTACTTCTCCTTTTGGAGATACACCAAGAAGATTAGTTTCAGATTGAACCAGAATTAATCCATCAAAGGTTTTCATCAATACCGGAGAAGAATAAGTGCAGGGCGCACCTTCCAATTTCCAGATTTCTTTTCCTGAGTTTGCATCAAATGCAACTACAATCCCGCTGTCACTGTCTCCCAGCTGTATTACGCATATGCCATCAAAAACCAGGGGAGAACAACTAGTAAAAAACCGGGGGACTTTTGTATAAGCATCGTTTTTCCAGATTACTTTTCCGGTTTCTGCATCCAGGCAGGTAAATATTCCTCCTGCTCCGAGTGTATAAATTTTTCCGTCAGTAATAAAAGGTGTACTTCTGGGACCAGGGTGCCCTGATGCCGGTCCTGAAACTTCAGGAGCAGGATTAAGTATTGTCCGCCATAGTTCTGTTCCGTTGGCTGCATCAAGGCAAAGAGCTGTTTCAGAGTCATCTAACTTCACATGAAGGTAAATTTTATTATTCAGTAATACTGGCGAGGCATCGCTTTCGCCCACTTTTATTTGCCAGGCCTTATTTAATTCAGAGGGCCATGTATCCGGAATATTAAATCCTTCTACAGTCCCGTTTCGGTCATCACCCATCCAACCGGAAGAGTTTTGTCCGTTAAGGTTATTTACACTTATTGTCATTAAACAACCGATTAATAACAATGGAATCAGATTTAGGTTCTTCATAATTAAATGGTTTTAAAAAGATTTGATTAAATTATAGTTTTTATTGTTTAATGTGGTTTTACATAATCAGATTATTTTTGTTACAGAAATTCACAAATATTTGTCATTCAATATGCAATTTTTTTAAAAAGGATAGGAAATTAATAGAAAGAGTTTCATGACCAGACTTCCAGTGCGTTTGAAATAACTATTTTTAATCGGTATTTTTAAAGCTGTTATTTATAACAAAATCAACAATAAATTAGTTTGAAGAAATAATTATCTAAATAAACTGAACTGCTATGAAAAATAGGTCAAATCAAATTTCCAGAAGAAAATTTATTGGAGCTACTTCTACAATAATGGCTGGAATTACTGTTGTCCCAAGACATGCTATCGCCGGATTAGGTCATTTACCACCCAGTGACAAATTGAATATTGCCGGGATTGGTATTGGCGGAAAGGGTAAAGTTAACCTGGCAAATATGGTTGGGCAAAATATGGTTGCAATGTGCGATGTTGACTGGGATTATGCTGAAAAAGTATTTAAAACTTATTCTAAAGCAAAAAAATACAAAGATTTCAGGAAAATGTTTGAAGCTCAAAAGGATATTGATGCAGTAGTAATTGCCACACCCGATCATTCTCATGCTCTTCAGGCAATGATTGCTATGCAATTAGGCAAACATGTTTATTGTCAAAAGCCATTAACTCATTCGGTTTGGGAATCAAGGCAATTAACTGAAGCTGCAAAAAAATACAAAGTTGCCACTCAGATGGGCAATGAAGGCCATTCAGATGATGATGTTAGAAAAGTTACTGAATTAATTCACAGCGGGATAATTGGCGATGTATACGAAGTTCATGCAGTTACCAACCGCCCTATTTGGCCTCAGGGATTGCATCGGCCAAAGGAGGTTCATAAAATTCCCAATACTCTTGATTGGGATCTTTTTATCGGACCGGCAAAGCATCGACTATATAATGAAGCTTATCATCCTTGGAGTTGGCGTGCCTGGTGGGATTTTGGAACGGGTGCCCTTGGCGATATGGGTTGCCATGTGATGGATGTTCCATTTTATGCAATGGATTTAGGTTATCCGATTAAGGTGCAGGCAAGTTCTTCAGTAGTCAATACCGAAAGTGCTCCGCAGGCATCTCGTGTTGAATATATTTTCCCTAAACGCAATAGTAGGTTTGGTAAAGAAATGCCTGAAGTAAAATTGGTGTGGCATGATGGTGGTTTGCTGCCACGCCGCCCCGAAGAACTTCCTGATGGAGTAGAAATGGGAAATTGGGGAAATTTAAATTTATACATTGGAACTAAAGGAAAAATAATCAGCGACTATTATGGGCGCGATGCAAAGGTTCTATTGGATAATCATGAAAAGCCTACGGTTAATATTGAAAAAATCCCGGATCATAAACTTGGTGGTGGACGCCATGAAATGGATTGGGTACGTGCTTGCAAAGAAGATACTGATTCCAGGACGGAAGCCTGTGCACACTTTGGATATTCAGGTCCCTTAAATGAAACTGTTGTGATGGGTAATTTGGCAATCCGGTTACAAGGACTAAATCGTGAATTTGATTGGAATGGTAAAAAAATGGAAATTACCAATATTGGTAAAAATGAAAAACTAGATCTGATTACAAAACACGAGTACAAAAAAATTAATAAACAACCACAGTTTAATACCGATTATAAAAAAGTTAATGCACTGGATTTTGCTAATGAAATGATAAAACATAAATACAGGAAAGGTTGGAATTGGTAAATTTATTGGATTGCATCCTTTCTCAGGATGCTATTCTTTTTAAAATAAGGTATTAATCTTTTCCTTGACTTCTTTTTCATCCGGATTAATATCAAAAACCAGTTTTGGTTTAAGGTAGAATAAATCCCGGTTTTGCTTAAATCTTTTTTCACCGCCGCCGGTAATATTGAGCATTATCAAAGCATCTTTATCAACTGTTTTATTTTTTACAGAGTTGATCAATGTAGCTGTTGCAACAGCCGCTGCCGGGTGAATATCGATTCCTTCTGTTTTTTCAAAAAGTTCTGCTGCAATCTTTGCTTCTTTATTTGTAGCAGTTAAAACATCGCCATCTGTATCTGTCAGCGCATCAAATAAACCTCCGGCAATGGAGTAGGGAGGTTTCCGGTTTGAAAGCACCTTAGCATCAATTTCTTCAACTTGTTGCCTTGCCAGATCATCATCAAGTGGAAGCATTGCCCTTGAACCGGCTTTCCATGCATCCTGAATTGGTTTAAATGGTAGGTTCTGTGAAACCATCAACTTCATTTTGTTATTGCCAAATCGCCCATCTTCCAGAAATCGAAGATTCGCTTCCCATGCTGCAATGGCTCCTGTCCCACTTCCAATGGCTTGAAAGTAATATTCAGGAATTTGCCCAATAGTAGTTGCAGCCGAAAGAACGGTTGTACCCATGCCATCGCGGCGAGCCACATTTTTGGCACCTCCTTCCGGGATAAATCCATCCATTTCTGCAATAATATTTGATAAATGAATGGCATCAAAATAATCGCTGCCTGATTTGCTGCAAACCAATTTCACACAATCGTCTAGTTTTTTCTCAAACCAAAGAGCTTTAAGGTTATCTTCAGGAACGCAAATTAATAATGGAATTTTATTATCGGAACAAACCTGAGCAAATGCCCTTGAAGTATTTCCTGCTGATGCAACAACAAGTATTTTATCCATTTCATTTGTCATTCTTGCACAAACCGAGTATGCCTCTGTTTCTTTAAACGAACCGGTTTTCATACCTGCATTTTTTTCTGGCCAGTAGCCGCTGAAAGTAATCCAGAGATTTGACAATCCTATTTCTTTTGCAAGTTCTTCACTTTTAATTGTAACAGGGGAAGAGGAACCATCCAATATTCTGTTTATAGGAAGCCAGTCAGCAAATTTATACAAGCCATATTCATCGCTTTTTACTTTAATATGTTTTTTCTCATAAATAGCCCTGATAAGGGTAGGATGTTCTTCCCCAACCGGATCGAGTAACCAACCTGTATCTTCGAATTCTTTTTCTGATTTTATAGATTGTAATTTATATTTGGTTTTAAGAAATTGGTTTGCCATGATATTTTAATTTCGAATGATCACAAAAATAGTAAAATTGAATTTATGGATATCGTAAAAATAGAAAACCCGGCAACACGGCCGGGTTTATTAAAAATTATTTAAGAAAATGGTTATTTACTTTTTCCTATGCTTTGCGCATCAATTACAGCAATTGCCGTCATATTTACGATTTCACGAACCGAGCATTCCATCTGTAAAATATGAATAGGTTTTTTCATGCCAAGCAAAACAGGACCAACAGCTTTTGCCGTTCCAATTTCCTGTAAAACTTTATAAAGAATATTTCCTGAACTGAGGTTGGGGAAAATTAGCACATTGGCATCGTGGTTTCCCAGTTTTGAAAACGGAAATTTTTTCATCCGTAATTCACCATTTAAAGCATAATTAGCCTGCATTTCACCATCTACCATTAAATTGGGATGTTCACGATGTAAAATCTCCACTGCACTTCTTGCCCTAATCGGACTACCTTTCCCTTTAAATGCGCCAAAATTGGAATAACTCAGGATAGCAACCCTGGGTTCCATATTAAATTTTCTGACTTCGTTGGCTACTAACAGTGTTGTGTCAGCAATTGTATCCGGATTTGGATCAGAGTTGACGGTAGTGTCAGCCAGGAATAAGGGCCCCTTTTTGGTAAGCATAATATACATGCCAACAATATGATTATGCTTTTCACTGGTGCCAACTACATGGATTGCCGGCCGGATTATGTCGGCATATTTTCGCATAAAACCTGAAATAAATGCATCCGCTTCACCAGTTTCTACCATCATTGAACCATAATAATCGCGGTTGTACATTTTTTCCAGGGCTTCGTCATAAGTCATTCCCTTTCTTTCCCTTTTATCTAAAAGAATTTGTGCAAATTTTTCTCTTTTCTTTTTTGAAACATCTTTATAAAGATCAATAATCGGCACATTGGGTAGAACCAGTTGATTTTCTTTTATAAGATTTTCAATTTCTTTTTTATTGCCAATTAAAATGGGTTTGGCTATTTTCTGTTTGCAAACAAACTGTGCCGCCTTAAGTACTTTCAGTTCGTTGCCATCGGCAAAAACAACAGTTTTTGGATCACGCCTTGCCTTGTTCCTTATGGTCATAATAAGTTTATGATCAAGTCCAAGCCTGTTGTTAAGCTCACGTTTATATGCTTCCCAGTTTTTAATAGGATTTTTTGCAACACCACTGTCAATAGC
>JABMQB010000141.1 GCA_013203525.1 Mariniphaga sp. | reverse complement strand
TTTGAGGCAATTCGGGCAGGATCAATCCCTGTGCTAGTGGGCGACTTCAAAACTTGACTTGCTCGAACTTGGTGCAGAAAAAGGGCAGCTTAATAGCCACCCTTCATAATTATAATCAAATATTGCGATTTAATCTTTTACACATCGAACACTTAAACCATCATTTTTAGGATAATTAAGAATGGTTAAAAGTATACTATAAGAACCCAAACCATTACAATAAGAATTATTCGCATTCTGCCTTAATTGGGTCGCAGACCACCATAAACCATATCTTGTTATATTTATACAAAGTCCGGTAGAATTAAAATCAGAATCATAAAAACCACCCGGTAACCCTGTAAAACCACTTTCATTTGAAGCTCCTGTATTTGGCGACCAATGACTTAATCCTTCTTCTTTCATTTTTCCTCCTGCAATACCTCTTCCTCCTAAAACCCCAGCTAATTTGTTCCAATTGCTTTGGGTTGGCAAATGCCAGTCAGCAGGACAAACGTTCTGAGCAGTTTCCCAATTATACAACCTTCCATAAGTAGTTACATTAGTTTCGTCATTGTCGTATGCCCAACTACCATCTTCTACATATAAAGCCATGTTTTCAGCCATCCACTCCTGATCGCCAATTATAACTGTTTTATAAATGTTCCCATCTGAATCAGTCATTGTTCCTTCATTGCAATTTTCGTCTACTTCTCCATTGCAATTATTATCAATTCCATCGCCACAAATCTCCTCAGCACCCGGGAAAATAGAAGCATCATTATCATCACAATCATCCATTGAACCAGAACATGCTCCGATAGCTGAAAACCCATCACCATCAGCATCAAGAATTTCATCGCCATGGTTTAAATGTACCTTCAACGCATTTATACTTATATTTATAGGATGGCCATTATGGCAAATTGTAATTTTATTAACCTTTTTAAGAGAGAGGTCTTCATGCTCATCAAACATATTTTTTTCGCAAGCTGAAAACAGAACAGCGATAATTGATAAATAAATTAGTTTTTTCATAATAAATGGTTTTAAATTATTACTGTAAATTTCAGGAATAGAACAGCTATCAACTTATCAATTGTGAAGCATATCATGTAAATATTTATGCATGAATTATAATTATAGAGCATTTTGATTTTAATAATTTATAAAGTGATTATTTTTTGTTTTTATACCTGAAATAGTTCATAGCAAGAAAGAAAGGCTCAATAACCACCCTTCATAATCTTAATCAAATATTGTGGTTTAATCTTTTATACAACGAGCGCTAAACCTATTATTTTTTAAGATACTGCGTTGAACAAGGGCGGAACCTCTATAGTTTACATATCTGTACCAGGCGTAATTTGAATTATGCTCAGTAGTAGTTGAACTCCATAAGTTTGCCATTTGTCCAAAAGAGTTAAAATGAGTAGCAAAACTAAAACCTCCTGGAAGTAATGAAAAACCGTAATCGTCGGTTCCATTACCATTGGAGTACCATCCGCTAATGGTTTTAAGTTTACCTCCAGCAACAAGGTATCCACCTAAAAAATCGGAAAGTTTTGTCCATTCAGCATCGCTTGGCAGATGCCAACCTTCGGGACAAGCGTTTTGTGCTGAAGCCCAACTATATAATCGACCAAATGAATTTACTAAGTATTCATTGTTATTGTATGCTCTGCAATCAGAATCAACATTATATCTTATATTTTCTCCCATCCAGATTTGTTCTCCAATTTTAACAATTGAATATTTATTATTATCTCTGGGATCAATAAATATCCCGGCTAATAAATTTTCACCACTTTCAATTAACTCTGATAACTTTTGTCCTTGTTCTAATATAATGGCGCCACTGTTTATTAATGCTTTAACATGATTTTTTAAAGCATTTAATTGATTTAAAACAGCATTATTGTTTTCTTTTTCAATATTTTTTAAAATGGTTCTTATTTTAGCAATAAGAGCTTTGCCATTACCCTTTTTTATAAGTTCTTGATCTATCATGGTATTAATTAGGCTTATCATGTTTAACAGATGAACATTAATGGTGCTGGAAGATTTTAAAATGGGGGAGTCCAAACTTGCTTCTTTTTCTACATTGAGAAACATATCCTCTTCTTCATGACAGGAACTAAACATCATAAATGATACAATTATTAATATGGAGTAAAATAGTTTTTTCATGATTATTGAGATTTAGTTTAAAATTTAAATACTGTAAATTTCAGTTAAAGAACCGTAGCAACTTTTCAACTGTGAAGCAAATCATGTTACTATAAGTTCTTGAATTATAGTTCTGAATCATTTTGTTTTAGAAATGAATAGAAGTATTTTTTATTTGTTCAATTGTTATAAATATGGAACACGTTATTTTGCTTTAAATGTTACCTCATACCATATTTCGTCAGTGATTTTGTGCGAGAAGGAAGTATTCATGTGTTGAGCCAATGTCGAGATAATTCCAAATGAACATTCCAAATACTCTTCATAGGTAATACCCAGCATTGGTCCATTTTTAAATGAAATAT
>JABMQB010000140.1 GCA_013203525.1 Mariniphaga sp. | reverse complement strand
GTTCTTTGACCCCGCACATTAACTCATCTAAATCATCTATATGCGCAAATACATTCGTCCCTGTTACAACCGATGCTTTACCGCTTGAATTGACAACTTTTTTAACAACCTCTCGGTCAAAAAATCCCTTCATGGTTTTAATGCCTCTTTTGTTTGCAATCTTGGCAATCCTGGGTGCTGGATCTATCCCTAAAACATTCATGCCTGCATTCTTAAAACCTTCTAATAGAATGCCAACATTACTGCCAATATCGACTACAAGTGATCCGTTTTCTAAATCAAGTTTTTTACAAATTGATTCTGCCATTGAGAAATAATGCCTTTTCCCGGTTTCTGAAACAGATGATTCATAAAGATAATCTTGATTATATAAGTCCTCCTTCGGGACAACATAATCTAACTGATGTAATCCACAATCCAGACATATCGCCACTCTTAATGGATAATAGGTTTCCTTATTATCCATTTGGTCTCTAGTTAGAAAGCCATCCGAATGTGGGTGAAAACCTAGATCTAAATATGTCTTAAGGTTTTTTCCGTGACACATTCTACATTCAGTTCTTAATGGCATGATAATCCTCCTTCTGTCGTATACTCACGACGTACTTAAACATTTTTCAAAATTAGATGTAACATTTCCGAAAAAAAATACAACCAAGCTTTGGAATTCCTCTGATTTAAAATATTTCGCCATTTGTTCGCAATACGCAGCATATATATGGTTTTAATGGTAAAACCATTTTTCCATTACCACTTTCAACGAAGGTGGCTTTTTAAATTAAAATAAATATACTTAACAAAGAGGGTTTAAATTGTTCTTTTAAATATAACTCTTTTAATTTATTTGATATCTTTTATCTTAAAAATAAAGCACTTGTATCTGCTGGGAATATTTGCGCTATCCTTATCCAATGCATCAAATTCTTCAACTAATTCATATCTTCTCTCAAAATATTTCAGAAATTTTGTTTCACTAAAAAACCTGGCAGGGAAACTAGCTGTGTATATTTTGGGTGAAACTTTTTGTACTGCTAAACGGTCTTTATCACCTTTTATAAAAGCTGTTCTATCAATAATAATAAATTCTAATCCATAATTTATTATCTTTTTTAATAAATCATACGGTTTCTCAATATACTGAATAACACCAGATAATAAAATAGCATCAGGATTTTGCTCCTTTATACAATCATCTAAACTAAAATGGAATTTTATATATTCGCTTTCAAAATATTTTTTCCCACACTTAACCATTTTTTCCTGTTCAACAATATTCCATCTTAATTCTTTTAGATGCAATAGAAATTTTCTATTCTGAAAGTATGAGCCACCTAATGATCCTCCAAAATCAATTAAATTTAATCTATTTCCCTTTTGAGAAGCAAACCATAAAAGACCAGCTAACAAAGGCAAAGAATAATGGATTTTATCAAATAAAACCGAATCCCTTTCATAGACTGCTTCCCCTGATTTAACCTTTAACAGAGATTGCTTAACTTTTTTAATTATTTCATTCGTGTTATAACCCGTAGAAGTGTTAACAGCGTCTTTCCAGGTCAAAAAATCCCCAAAAAAGCCATACTTTGAAATTCTTCTTCTAAAAATATCTAAAAATATTGGTGGAGTAATTTTTTTGATTATTTGCCTTAAACAATTATTCATAATAAACCTCTATTTATCTTATAAAAAATTCGCCTAACTATATTTTTCTTTGTCATTCTAAAATATTTTTCAATCTCTCTTAGAACAAATTTATTTTCTCTTTAGTGGAATGAGGATCATACCAATAAAAATCAAAACCTATATCTCTCATTAATCTTGTAAAAATACCATAACCTCCTCCAAAATCAAGAAATTTACCAAATTTCTTAAAAAGAAAAAATAAAATAACTGCGGTTATTTTACTACTACTAATATTTCTTGACATTATCCCGGTATCAGTAATACTTATAGAATTACTATATGCTTCTTTTAACCATTAAGGTTCTTCTGTTTATAAAAAACCACAATGGTCACAATAATAATATTTGATATTATGCTTATTCAATATTTTTGTAGAAAATACATTGTGTGCTTT
>JABMQB010000015.1 GCA_013203525.1 Mariniphaga sp. | reverse complement strand
TTTATTTTTTTTGCAAAATAGAGATGATTTATCAATCATTGAATTAAGCATTTTTCCAATAGCATTACATCGTTTGATCAGATCATTATTAGTTGATTGATCGATATAATTACATTCAAATGATACTTCCATCCAATGTTGAGTTTCGTATTGTTCAGCATCAGCATCAGTTAGTTTAAGAATAAAGTGATTCTCATATCTTCTCTTACCCCAGCATTCAGCAATTTGAGCACCTATTGATCGGGAAGATCTTCTGATTTGGTCAGTTAATGAATATTTCTCCTCTGAAGGAAATTTCTTGGTTAAATCAAATATATTCTTTGCTAAAACTCTTGATTGTTTATAAACCTCCAAATCCTTAAAACTTTCTGCATGCCCTAATCTTCTTTCCATAATATTGAATACTTGAGTGTTTTCCGATAACCTTTCACTGTTTACCGTTTACTATTTTCCAGTACTTCATCTTTATCAACTCTGCCATCAAGCAGGTAAATTTTACGGCGCAGATAGCTAATTACTTTATCATCATGTGTTGCAAATAAAAAAGTAGTATTCAGCTCTTTATTTAGTTTTTCCATGGTTTGCAGAATATTGTGTGAATTGGCTGCATCAAGGTTTGCAGTTGGTTCATCTGCCAAAACCAACGACGGTTTTTTAACCATTGCACGTGCAATAGCCACCCGCTGGCACTCACCCCCTGATAACTGTGGTGGTTTAGATTTAACCTTATCAGTTATGCCCACCCAATCAAGTGCATCCATAACCATTTTTTTACGTTCTGTTTTTGTATAATCCAAAAGCAATAACGGAAATTCAACATTCTCATATACCGTATGAACAGCCAGCAAATTATAACTCTGAAAAATAAATCCAAGGTTTTCCTTTCGGAGTTTTGCTGCTTGTTTGGCAGTAAGAGTACCTACCGAATTTCCTAAAACACGAGCTTCCCCTGAAGTTGGCGTATCGAGCGAACCGGTAATATTGAGTAATGTTGTTTTGCCGGAGCCACTTGGGCCTATTAGCCCAACAAACTCGCCCTTACCAATTTCTATGTTTATGCCATTTAATGCAGTAAACTTTGTTTTCCCCATCGGGAAAGATTTAATAAGGTTTTCAATTTGAATAATTGAAGAATTTTCCATTTTAATTTATTTGTTGCAAGTTGCAAGCTGCAAGTAATCTCATTACTCACTACTCGATACTCACTACTCATTAATGATTAAATACTAACATCAGTTGTATCCCACTTCCGGCAAACAACATTTCTGTTGCACCTTGAGTTGGAATATTATAATTTTTGGGATTTACATACCCCATTATAAATAATGAAATATTATTAAATTGTTTTTGCCAGTTAATAAAGTTGTAAGCCGATTTATTGGTCCAATCGTAATAAACAATTGCGCTCAGATTATCAAACAAACCAATCGGATAAGTCATATTCAGCAAAGAAAAAATCAATGTCTGATCAAATACAAAAGCCTTTTCATTATAGGCAACAATTAATTGCTCATAAATTACCGTTAATCCATTACCTAATCTAAAAGTGTAGTCTATTCCTAAGTTAATAATTTCCTGGTTAGTAAATATTCCAATATCTTCTCTGCTGTTTACCCATGAAGTTTCCATCCATAAGCCCACTGCCAAATCTAATTTTGTGTCAAATCCAATTCGATTTTCAGCAGTTTCCAAAGCAAATATTTCATCCTCCAAAAATGTGTAATCTGCTTTACGATGGTGGAATGATAATGCTGCTTCGCCTTTGCTGACAGGAATTTGAATCCTTCCTCCAAACTCAGGTTTATTTTTTAATGATGCTGCCGACTCCCATCCTTTTTTATTATTATTTCCATATAATCCCCATAACCAAACATTTGTATTATTTAAAAAATAATAACGGGCTAAAGCTCCCCAAACACCGTCGGTTAATTGAAGCGGATCACGGGGATCTATCTGGTCGAACCACATTAAGGGGCGTAAAAGCGAGGCTGAACCAAAATTTATTTTTTGTAATCCCACCCTGAATTCAAATTGTTGAGTTGAATAGCGACCCCAGAAACGGTAGGGTTTTAAATCGCCATTCGTACTTGTAGAATTAAACGATTTGAATCCAAAGTTGCCATAAATATTTGCCGAGGTTTCAAAATCAATTAATCTATTTTCACCTAAATCAATTTCGTAATTAGCTTGTGGAATATATCGGGCACCACTCCATAAAGGATATGTATTACTGGCGTTAAAATGCTCCCATCCCGACAATTGACCTTTTATTAACAACTTCCCGAAATTATCAGATTTATTCTGGCTTAAAACATTAATTGAAATAAAACAGAATGCTATTGTCAATATGGAAGTTGATTTCTTCATTCCTCTGAATCATGGGGTAGGATGCCGTAAAAAAACATATTAATTAACTCCATAACCAATGGCTGAACACTACCGTATAATGCAACCGCCTTTTCATCAGAAACAATTTCAAATAATTTGGTTGTGTAAAACGAGATAAATTCAACATTTACATCTTTCCTGATCCATCCTTTTTGTTGGGCGTCCTTATAACTTGCCAGTACTTCCTGAAGGACTTCATTGGCTTTTTCTTCCCAGAATTCTGTTAATTCTGGAATCTGCCTACCATAAACATCTTTAATCAATTCAGAACTAACATCCCTTGTCCCTTCAAATTTCATCAGGATTTGTTGTTTTACCTTCTCGGAAAAAGGAATATCGGAAGACATTAATTCACGGTATTTAACTATATTTTCATCGAACATGTTTTTAATTACGGTTTTAGCCAATTCAGTTTTATTGGGGAAAAACCGGTAAAAAGTCATTTTGCTAACGACTGCTTCCTTGCACACTTCTTCGATGGTAACCCGCTTTATCCCAAATTTCCAGAATAAATCATGTGCTGTTTTTATAATATCCTGATACTTTGTACTATTTTGAAGTTCATCCATAAAACACAATATTATACTTTGATTGTACAATGTTACGAATTATGTTTCAATTTACAATAATCGTACAATGTGTTTAATAGCATAACAGAAAAAAATTTGAATGCTAAGTTTTGAATTTTAGATTATTGCAGGATACTGGATGCCTGACACCCATAAAGTTTAAAAGTAATATTCGATAAACAAATTTCAAATACGAATATTTAAATACCCGTTAATTTTATAATATTCTAATTGATCATATTGTCATCACCCTAAACACTTTCCTTATCCCGAGGACTTGGGACTGAGGTTTCCTCTGCCAGCTGGCGAAGAAATTAAAAGGATAATTAATTGTTTGTTATAAAGCTGGAAGCCGGTAAATCAGCACCATTAAACAGGTTTGGAGTTGAAGTATTTCGCCATGCAAAACGAACTGTAACCGGTTTTTTAACCTTTTTAGAACTTACAACACTGTTTGATCCTTGATTTTTGCATCGGCAGGATGATATACATTATCAGCCCCGGCAATTTCAAAACAGGTAAGTTTATCGCCTTTTACTTGTAGACCTTCGGCATGTTCGAACAATATAATAGCTTTGTTTTTATCAATAATAATTCCGGCATATAATGGTCCTGAATCTTCAATTTTTGAAATATTATAATGCCTGTTTAAAGCAAGGTTTGCAAACCGTAAACCAACATCTTGCTTGTTTTTTGGATGGATATCGATAGTATCTCCGATATCGCTTAAAACTATCATCCCTGTATTTGGTACTTTCAAAACTCTGCGTTGCTCATCCCTTACAATTACTCCTTCAAAAGGTTTTCCATATTTGTATGGCGCAATTTGTGCAAAATAGAAGGGAAATTCATATTCCCATTTACTTCTCCAGCCATTAATTAATCCAGTTAACATTTCCTGATAAGAATAGGCATTTATAGTATTTGCTTCGCCCTGATACCATTAAACTCCGGCAATGCGAACGGGTACTAAAGGTTCTATCATAGCATTGTAAATTCTGGCTGTTTCAACTGGCCCCCAGGGGACAGGTTTTTGTAATGCAGCAGCTTCTTTCAGAAAATCGTCCTTTTGAATTACCTCTTCGGCATCCATGCTTCGGCAGGAGTACCGCTCCAGCTTGAATTTATTAATCCTACAGGAACACCCAATTCTTTTTGAAGTTTCCGTGCAAAAAAATAGGCAATGGCACTAAAGTTTTGCATGGTTTCAGGAGTACATTCTTCCCATTCGCCGGTTAAATGATCCTGAGGATAAAGGGAAGTACTGTGGTAAACGGTAAAGAATCTTATTTCTGGATAATTGGCATTTTCGATTTCTTCATCCTTATTAATAATTCCGGAATTAGCCAACCATTCCATATTTGATTGCCCTGAACAAAGCCAAACCTCCCCTATCAAGACATTTTTTAATGTAATTTCATTGTAACCCTTTAAATTGATTTCGTACGGGCCACCTGCTTCTGGAGTTTTCAGAATAATCTCCCAGGTTCCCTGACTGCCAACTTTTACTTTAACTTCAGTATCTAACCAGCTAGCTTTAGCAACCACCGTTTCACCCGATTTTGCCCAGCCCCAGAATTTTACCTCCTACTTTTGCTGAAGCACCATATTATCCGAAAAAATCTCGGGAAGGGAAATATTGCCATAAGCAAATGAAATAAAAATGCTTAATATTATTATTAATGATAGCCTTGAAATTATTGAATTCATGAGTTTAGAATTAGGTTTAAAATTAGGAAATTTCCCTATAGGTTCTCTACTATATTCTTCCGATCTTATGCAAAATTGGAATTGAATTTATATCATATTTCTCAGTAATAAAGCAAGACAATACTCAAAGGTATTCATAAATGAGCTTTGTAATAAATTCAACTAAACATTTAGTACATTTAAGTTATTAAACAAATGAAAAATCAACCACTTACAAATATTTTAAACCTGCTGAAGAAACAAAGAGGATTCGATTTTACCGGTTACCGGACATCAATGCTTGAACGTAGAATTCAAAAGAGATTGTACAGCACCAAACAAAAAAAAATTACTGATTATCTCGATTTTCTGATTAACCACCCCAACGAACTCGATAATCTGATAGATATTTTTACGATTAATGTAAGTCATTTTTTCAGGAATCCCCTGACATTTGAATATATTCAAAAAATAATAATGCCCGAATTACTAATAAATAAATCAAAAGAAAATGATAAAAGCCTCCGGATTTGGTCTGCCGGATGTTCATTTGGCGAGGAACCTTATTCAATGGCAATTATTATAAATGAATTCTTAGAAAAAGAAGAAACCAGAGTTCTGCCAAGAATTATTGCTACCGACATCGATAAAAAAGCTTTGAAAATTGCAACTGCAGGAAGCTATACCAGTAAAAGCATTAAAAATGTGAAGTATGGTTTGGTCAGTAAATACTTCGATAAAGTTGATGATAAATTTGTAATAAGCGAAAAAATAAAAAAATTGGTGCAATTTTCTTTTTTCGACCTGACAGACAAAAATCGTGAAGTACCGCCAGAAAGTATTTTTGGAGGGTTTGATATTGTTTTCTGCCGGAATGTTCTGATATATTTTGACCTGGATTATCAGAAAATAGTTTTTAATAAACTCTACAAATCATTAAATAAAAACGGATACCTTGTATTAGGTGAAGCAGAAAAACCTATCGAAGGATTTAAACACAAATTCAGGAGGGAGAATAAATGTTGCAAAATATATAAGAAAATTGGGTAAAGTTTTAAGTGGGAATTTAGGGAAGTAGTTATTTAGGGAAAGTAAGGTAAATAGGAAGGTGGGAATCAAGTCAACCACTTAACTACTCAACCACTCGCTTACTCAGCACAAATTTAAAATTATGGAAAACCTTGAAGATAAAACCAAAAAACAACTCTTAAAAGAGATTGACCAATTAAAGGTCAAAATTACGGAGCTTGAGAAATCTAACAGTGAAGTCAAAAGAACTGAAGAGGCGCTACGCGAAAGCGAAGAGAAGTACAAAGCAATGTACGAAGAAACGCCGCTTTCGTACCAATCACTCGATATCAACGGAAATTTTCTGGATGTAAACCCAAAGTGGCTAAATACGCTGGGGTACAGTAGCAAAGAAGTTATTGGAAAATGGTTTGGCGATTTTTTACACCCCGATTATGTGGAGCACTTTCGAAAGAATTTCCCTGAATTTAAAAAACGGGGTTATGTTAACGATGTCCAATTTTATATCCGAAAGAAAAACGGAGAACATATTTATATTTCGTTTGAAGGGTGCATCGGATATACTCCTGCCGGCGAATTTAAACAAACCTATTGCGTGTTTAAAGACATTACAAAAGAGCATGAGTTTGAAAAACAGTTAAAAGAGAGTGAGGCAAAATTCAAAACACTCGTAACCAATTCTGAAGAGATAGTTTATGTGATTGCCAAAGATGGTACTTTCCTTCTTTCCGAAGGGAAAGGTCTTGCCAAATTAGGTGTGGAACCGGGGCAGGTAGTTGGAGCGTCTGTTTTTGATTTATACAAAGAGTATCCGGAAATGCTGGATGAAATGAGGAGAACATTTAACGGAGAGACAATAACCAGTGAAGCAAAAATTGGTGATATTTATTTTAGAAACTGGTACACGCCTCAAAAAAATGAGGAAGGAGAAATTATAGGATTATTGGGTTTGTCAGTTAATACTACTGAGCAAAAGTTGGCGGAGGAAGAAATCAAAAAATCAAATTCGCTTTTATCCTCTATTATTGATAGTCCAGGCAATTTAATTATGTTTGCTTTAGATACTGATTATAAATATTTATCGTTTAACAAAGCGCATGCAAAGGAAATGAAAGCCATATATGGTGCTGATATTGAGGTTGGTAAATTGATTTTTTCATTTATGCCCAATGAAAAGGATATCTCTAAAGCTAAAATAAACTATAAACGTGTATTAAAGGGTGAGCGGTTTAGTGAAATTCAGGAGTATGGTGATGCACATAGCCGGTTTTGGTACGAATTAATCTTTAACCCTATTATCGATACATCACTTAATATTACAGGATTTACAGTCTTTGTTACTAACATCACGGATCGCAAAAAATCAGAAATAGAAATCCAACGCTTTAGCCGCATTTTCGAAGATTCTCTTAACGAAATTTTTCTCTTCGATGCAGAAACTTTAAATTTTACCCAGGTAAATAGTGCAGCGCAGAAAAACCTGGGCTATACAATGGAAGAATTACAAAAGATGACACCATTGGATATTAAACCCGAATTTAAAATCGAATCGTTTGCAGAACTGGTAGAACCTTTACGAAAAGGCGAACAGGATAAAATTGTATTTGAAACGGTTCACCAACGCAAAGATCAATCTCTTTATGATGTGGAAGTACATTTGCAGCTTCTGCACTTTGAAAATCAATCGTTATTTACTGCAATTATCCTGGACATCACTACACGTAAACAATCAGAGGAAGAGTTAAAAGTAAAAAGTGAATTCCTTGAAAGCCTCATACAGCAATCGCCACTACCTACTTTTGTGATAGATGACAAGGGTATTCTTCTCGTTGTAAATGAAGCGTTTATGAAACTTTACGCTGTTCCCGATAAAGATTTGATTCTCGGATTAAATGCACTATCAGATCCGACAAACATCAAACACGGCGTAGATAA
>JABMQB010000139.1 GCA_013203525.1 Mariniphaga sp. | reverse complement strand
GAATTATCTCCATAATTTATCTCCAAATCATTTAGCCTATAAAGACTTTCATCTATTTTAACGAATTTATCAACATTCAAATTTAATTTTTCAAATACTTTTACAACAAATTCCTCTAAACTATGAACTTCTCCAGAAAATATAATATAATCATCTGGGTTATCTTGCTGAAGCATTAACCACCTGGAATAACTGCATTAATATTATGTGTATTAAAATTGATATCATCCACCATTCTCACATCTCTTCTTATAATTCTTGTAATTTCCCAATACTTTATCCAAGAAGTAGGTGATTCGCTCGGATACGGGTTTATTTCATAAAGCATGAAATCTCTTGAGATTTTGCATGAAAAACTATGATTATATTGAGATGTAAAATCATTACTTTATCTATAAAATAGAAATTAAGATCGGACACCACTCTGGAAATGTCATCTTTATGTCCCATATCAGCTCCCATGATACAGATGTATCTCATATTACCTTTTCTAAAATATCATTTAATTGTTTAATAATGTAATCTAAATCTTCTTGCGTTAAATACTGATGGCAACCTATATAAAATCCGTGTGATCCTACATATTCTGCATTAGGTAATTTTCCTTCGTACTTATTCTTCAAATAGTTATATGCTGGTTGCTGTGTTGGTATACAGCTAAACAAGGGTCTTGTCTCTATACCATTTTTTTCTAATTCATATCTTAGTTTCTTTCTGAAAATTTTTTCAGGATTCTTAATTACAATAGGATATGCTAAATAACTAACATTTTTATCATATTTTGGCAATTGTAAAATATCAGAATATTTCTCTAATCCCTCATTTAAATATTTGACATTATATCTACGTTTTTTAGTGATCCAATCAATTTTCTTTAATTGAGTCAATGCGAGGGAAGCTTGAAATTCCATTGCTTTAAAATTATATCCGATTATATCATGGGTGAATCGAGGTTCAAAATCATCATTGCCCTTATAATGCTTCATTTTTGAACATCCTGTGGTATTCCTTGTACAAATTGAGCAATCGCACATTCTTCCGTTTGCTTTAATTTTCTTAATTAATCTAATAATTTCATAATCGTTAGTAACTACGGCACCTAATTCCCCTGCTTGAATATTATGAGCAATATAAAATGAAAAAGCAGACATTAACGAAAGCGAACCTGCTTTTTTTCCGTTATAAAGGCTACCATGAGCTTGTGCCGAATCTTCAAATGTAATTAATTCATATTCTTTTGCAATTTTATTTATAGCATCCATATCGCATGGATATCCCATTAAATGAACAGGAAGAATTACGGAATATTCTGTGGGATCATCTATTTGTTCCAAATAGGTCTTAATGTTTTCTGGGGTTATTCCAAAGGTTTTTTTGTCAATATCGACATATACTGGTTCAAAACCACTTAAAACTATTGCATTACTTGTTGCTATATAATTTAAAGGAGTTGTAATAACTTTTGTATTTGGTTTTACATGCAAGCCTTTATGATGCTTTAAGGCCGTTAATCCAGATATTAAAGCTGAAGTACCAGAATTTATTAAAATAGCATATTTTGTTCCAATAAATTTTGCCCATTCTTTTTCAAACTTTCTGACCTTTTCTCCTTCAGAAATTCTTCCAGAAATTAAAACTTCATTTATTGCTTCCTTTACTTCATCTCCAATTTTAAAATCACCAACATTAATCTTGCTCATGTTTTTTTCCTCCAATAATCTAACAAATCTTCTATTGTCTTCTCAAAAGGAATTTCAGATTTCCAGCCTGTAGCGTTTTTAAATTTAGAAAAATCTCCTTGTAATATCTTAACATCTAGAAGTCTCGTCTTTGCTGGATCTTGCTTTATTTGAATATTTTTCAATTTGCTCAAATTTAAAAGCAAATCTAAAACAGATCGTATCGTTCTTGCCTCTCCCATGCAGATGTTGTAAACTTCACCATATTCCCCCATTTGAAGAGCAAACCAATAGGCATTTACCATATCTCTTACGTCCGTAAAATCTTTCTTGGTTTCTAAGTTACCTACCCTTATTATTGGTTTTTTCAGACCTTTTTCAATTTCAGTTATTTGCTTCGCAAAACTAGAACAAACAAAATTAAAAGATTGTCTTGCTCCAATATGATTAAAAGGTCTTACACGAACAATATTTAAATTATTATTCTTAAAATAAAAATAACTCATTAAATCTGCACTTACTTTGCTTATAGAATAGGGATTAACTGGGCGTAAAGGGCAATTTTCTTTTATGGGTAAATCATTTTCATTGACTACTCCATATTCATCAGCAGAACCTACAAATAATACTTTAGGATTAATTTTTAACTCTATAATTGCCTGATAAAGGTTTAATGTTCCATACAAATTAGCATCAAAAGTCATTTTTGGATTTTTTATTGCGGTTGGGAAAAAGGAAATTGCTGCAAGATGATATATTTCATCTGGTTGAGCCTTTTTTATAATTTGTTTTAGATTATTATAATTTCTCATATCACATTCGAATAATTCAATTTTGTCTATAAAACCATCAAGATTTGAAAATGTACTTTTATCATAAAAATTTCCAAAAACCTTATAATCTTTATCTAAGAGAAACTCTGCCAAATGTGACCCAGCAAAACCTGAAATTCCCGTTATTAAAGCTTTCATAATAAAACCATTCCTTTACTTTGTGCCTTTTTGTGCTTAAATATTAGATAGGTGAATATTATTTTTCACTTTCTCTAAATCTTTATCAACCATCATTCTAACTAATTCTTCAAAGCTTATTTCAGACTTCCACCCTAATATCTTTCTAGCTTTAGAAGATTCACCTAATAATAATTTGACTTCAGCAGGTCTAATAAATTTAGGGTCGACTACTACATAGTTTTCCCAATTTAAATTGACATAATCAAAAACAACCTGTACTAAATCTCTTACCGAATGAGATACGCCAGTGCTTATTACATAATCGTCTGGTTCGTCTTGTTGAAGCATTAACCACATTGCTCTTACATAAT
>JABMQB010000138.1 GCA_013203525.1 Mariniphaga sp. | reverse complement strand
TAGAAGTATTGAAGTGGTGTTTTTTACTTTTAAGATATTGAATATCAAATTTATGCATAGCTTTTTTATTGTTATTTATTTAGATTTTTATTAACATTTTAAACCGCACAACAGGTTAAACTATAATATAATATTATCTTACAAATAATAATTCTCTGTATTTTGGAAGTGGCCATAATTCGTTATCAACAATTAATTCAAGTTTGTCGATATGGCTTCTGACATCATCCAAATATGGACGGACTTTTTTATCATATGCCTCTGCCTTTTCAACAGTATTTTCAATAACATTAGCCTTTTTACGTTCCTCAATCATTTCTTTTACTTTTGCTTTAATTGCAGTTATATGTCCACCTATTTCCCGAATTAAATCTTTACGGGCAGCAGCCAGTTCCTCAAACTCTTCGGCTGAAAATACCTCCTTAATATTTTTTACATTCTCAAGTAATACGGTTTGATACTGAACTGCAGTTGGAACAATATGGTTCGTAGCAAGGTCACCAAGCACACGTGCTTCAATCTGAATTTTCATTATAAATTTTTCATATTCAACCTCTACCCTGCCTTCAAGCTCCGATTCGTTAAATATCCCCAATTCATCAAATAATTTTTTATTTTCATCACGCAAATAGGCCGATAATGATTCAGGAACACTTTTAATATTTGTCAATCCACGTTTCGCTGCTTCCTTTACCCATTCTTCGCTATAGCCATCTCCATTAAAGCGGATTGGTTTTGAATTAATGATAAGATCTTTTAATACCTGGAAAATAGCTTCATCCTTTTTAATACCTTTTTCAATAATAGCATCAACACTTGCTTTAAACTCAATCAATTGTTTTGCCATAATGGCATTCAATACAATCATTGCAGGAGCATTATTAGCTGAAGAACCTACTGCACGAAACTCAAACCGATTACCTGTAAAAGCAAAAGGCGAAGTACGGTTACGGTCAGTACTATCCAGTATAATTTCAGGAATCCGTCCGATATTTAATTTTAAAGCTGTCTTTTCATCCGGTGTCATTTTACGGTCAACCACTGCTTCTTCCATAAGGTCGAGCATTTTTGAAACTTCAGTACCCAGAAAAACAGAGAGTATTGAAGGAGGTGCTTCGTTAGCTCCCAAACGATGAGAGTTAGCAGCGGTTAAAATACTTGCCCTTAACAAATCCTGATTATCATAAACAGCTTTTAATGTATTAATTACAAACGTCAAGAACTGAAGATTTGATTTTGGATTCTTACCAGGAGAATAAAGATTTACTCCTGTATTAGTTGTTAACGACCAGTTATTATGTTTTCCTGATCCATTTATTCCTGCAAATGGTTTTTCATGAAAAAGCACTCTGAATTTATGTCTGCGCGCCACTTTTTTCATAAGGTCCATCAGCATTTGGTTATGGTCGTTTGCCAGGTTTGCCTCTTCAAAAATTGGAGCAAATTCAAACTGGTTCGGAGCAACTTCGTTATGGCGTGTTTTTAAAGGTATCCCTAATTTATATGCTTCGTTTTCAAGGTCAATCATATATGCAGTAGCCCTGCTTGGAATTGAACTGAAATAATGGTCATCCAACTGTTGGTCTTTTGATGAAGAATGACCCATTAAAGTACGGCCGGTTAATACCAGGTCAGGTCGAGCCATAAAAAGGGCTTCATCAATCAGGAAATATTCCTGCTCCCAGCCAAGATTAGTCCTTACACTTGATACATTCTTATCAAAATACTGTGCTATATCCGTTGCAGCTTTATCAACTTTATGAATAGCCCTTAACAAAGGAGTTTTATTATCAAGCGCCTCTCCTGTATATGAAATAAAAATAGTTGGAATTGTAAGGGTTGTTCCATTAATAAAAGCAGGCGATGATGGATCCCATGCTGTATATCCGCGTGCTTCAAAAGTTTGACGTATCCCCCCGCTTGGAAATGAAGATGCATCAGGTTCTTGCTGAGCTAATAATTTTCCTGAAAAAGCTTCAACAACACTACCATCTGAAGAAAGCTCAATAAAAGCATCATGTTTTTCTGCGGTGCCATCAGTTAAAGGATGGAACCAGTGCGTGTAGTGAGTAGCACCATTTTCCATAGCCCATGATTTCATTCCCTGAGCAACCTGGTCAGCCATTTTTCGGTCAATAGTAGTACCATTTTCTATTGCATCAACAACAGCTTTGTATGCTTCCCGCGATAAGTACTTTTTCATTTTTGGACGATCGAAAACATACATCGCGTAATAATCTGAAGTTAAATTGTCTTCCCTGGCAACTTCAACCGGTTTTCTGTTTAGAACTTCTTCTAATGCTTTAAATCTAAATTCAGCCATAATTGTATTTTTTAGTTTTTTATGTTCTGATTCAAAAATATTCATTTTATTCAATAATATTACTAAAAAACATAGGTTGATTTCAATATTTTTTACAATTTTTTAACAAATACCCCATTTTTTTCAACCTTTTTCAAAAAAAACTATATTTAAAGATTTTTCCCATTTGCCATTTCATTTATTTTAAAAGCTGTAAATTGCAATTCAAATACAACAATATTCATTTAGTTTAATGTAATTTTTAGTAAAGATTTTATACTAATTTTAGATGTCAAAAGTTTGTTGAATATATTGTCCGGAATTTTTTGAATCTTTAAAACCAAATAATATGAATTTTAACAGGCGTAATTTTATTAAAACGAGTGGGGCGGCTGTAGCCGGAAGTATGATTATTCCTCCGTTTATGCAATCGTGCCAAAATGTACAAATTTCTCTGAACGTGAAAGACTATTTAGACCACTTTGAAGTTTCAGCCGAAATGTTGCAAAAAGTAATTGCAGCAGCTATGTCAAAAGGAGGCAACTATGCCGACTTGTTTTTTGAACACAAAACAACCAATTACCTTGGGTTAGAAGACGGAAAAGTAAACAGAGCTTCTTCGAATATCGACTTTGGGGTTGGAATCAGGGTATTAAAAGGTGACCAAACCGGATTTGCTTATTCCGAGGAAATTACATTGGATGCAATGTTAAATGCGGCTAAAATGGCAGCCAGTATTGCAAACAATCCAAAAGAGTTTGATCCTGCAGGGGTTTTAGAAAAAACTCCAGCCGATTATTACAAAATTTCTCAGAAGTGGAGTGACATATCTGTTAAGGATAAAGTTCCATTTGTTCAGAAAGTAAATGACAAAGTTTTCAGTCTTGATGAAAAAGTAAGTAAAGTAAATGCGTTTTTAGGTGACGAGACTTCTTTCGTTATGTTTTACAACTCTGAAGGAAAGCTAACTTACGATTACCGTCCAATGATGAGGTTTGGTGCTGTTTGTGTGATGGAAAAAGACGGGCAGATTGAAAATGCTTATTCAGCAAGGTCGTTCCGAAAAGGTTTCGAAGTTATGACAGATGATCTTATTAATGAAATTGCGCAGGAAGCTATTGATAAAACTAATATTTTATTTGAAGCAGTTAAACCTAAGGCAGGCGAAATGCCAGTTGTACTGGGTGCCGGAGGATCTGGCATACTACTACATGAGGCTATTGGTCACACTTTTGAAGCAGACTTCAATAGAAAAGGAACGTCAATTTTCAGCGATAAATTAAATAAAGAAGTTGCCGAAAATTTTATTAATATCATTGATGATGGTACACTTCCAAACGACCGGGGTGCAATTAATATTGATGATGAAGGAAACGATGTTAAAAAAACCTACCTTGTTAAAGATGGTATATTAAACAGTTATATCCACGATAAAATCAGTGCTGAATATTACAATGTTGAACCAACAGGAAATGGTCGTCGCGAATCATTCCGTTATGTACCTCTTCCAAGAATGCGATCTACTTATATGGAAGCAGGTCCTCATTCAAAAGATGATATTATTGCTGAAGTTGATTACGGAGTATTTGTCGATAACTTTAGTAATGGACAAGTACAAATAGGCGCTGGAGATTTTACCTTCTTTGTTAAATCAGGTTACATTATCGAAAAAGGCAAACTTACTCAGCCAATTAAAGATATCAATATTATTGGTAATGGGCCAGAAGCGCTTGCCGATATTATTATGGCTGCCAATGATTATAAAAATGATAGCGGAACATGGACCTGTGGTAAAGATGGACAATCAGTCCCGGTTACCCTTGGCCTACCTACAGTCCTGGTAAAAAAATTAACCGTTGGTGGATCAAATGCATAATGATTCAATGTTAATGTAAAATCTAAAAGAAATGACAAAAGAAGAAAAATATTCACTTGCCAAATGGGCAATGGAACACGCATTAAAAAACGGTGCACAACAAGCCAGTGTTATTATTTCTGATAGCCGGAGCAGTAGCATCGAAGTAAGGGAGCAAAAGATTGACAAACTCGAACAATCAAATCAAAATGGTCTGTCTATTCGATTATTTGTCGATAACAAATATTCATCCCATTCAACCAATAGATTGAATAAGGGCGACCTCGAGCGGTTTATTGAAGAAGCCATAGCAGCTACAAAATATTTATCGGAAGATGAATTCAGAGCACTTCCCGATCCGGAACTTTATTATAAGGGAGGTGGAGCCGATCTTCAGACAGTTGATACAGGATTTGATAATATCGATCCTCAAGCTAAAATTGATGCCGCCTTTGCTGCTGAAAAAGAAGCTTATGGTAAAGATGAACGAATAATTTCAGTTTCAGCAAGTTATAACGACGGGATTAATGGCCGGGTAATGGTAACAAGCAATGGATTTGAAGGCGATACATCAAGCTCATATTTTCAATTGGTAGCATCTGTTTCGGTAAAAAGCGATGATGCAAGACCAGAGTCTTATTGGTATGAAACTGCAATTTTTCATGATAAGTTAAAAAAAGATGGTATTGGTAAGATTGCATTAGAACGTGCTCTTAATAAATTGGGGCAGGACAAAATTGAATCTGCTACTCTACCTATGATTGTTGAAAACCGCTCGGTGGGAAATTTACTAGGTCCACTGATTGGTGCTCTTAGTGGCTCTTCAATTCAACAAAAACAATCCTTCCTTATTGATAAAATAGGAGAGAAAATAGCTTCAGAGAAATTAACAGTAACAGATGATCCTTTTATTATTTCGGGTAGTGGATCACAGTTATTTGATGGCGAAGGCCTTGCAGCTAAAAAACGGGTTGTTTTTGATAAAGGAGTTCTTAAAACATATTTTATTGATACATATTATGGTAAAAAGTTGGAAATGGAACCAACTTCGGGCGGGACTTCAAACCTTGTTTTTGAATTGGGCAACAAAGATCTTAAAGGATTAATTGCATCGGTCGAAAAAGGAATCCTTGTTACCGGATTTAACGGTGGTAATTGTAATAGTTCAACCGGCGATTATTCATATGGTATCGACGGATTCCTGATTGAAAAAGGCAAAATAGTAAAACCTGTTTCTGAAATGAATATTACAGGGAATATGAAAGATCTCTGGATGAATATTGCAGAACTTGGTAACGATGCAAATACAAATTCCTCGAGGCGTACTCCTTCAATTTTATTTAGTAAAGTTGATTTTAGTGGAATCTAAAAAAATAGAAATAATAAAATTTAAGGGCGTCAATTTTAGCGCCCTTTTTTTCTAAAATAAATTCCTGGTCCCAATTGAAGGTGAAAAGCCAAAACCGGAACATGTGCCCTCCCATTTTTAACAGGAATATTTGCATAAGCCAGGCTAACTTTGCTTTCAATTATTATAAAAAATGTTCGATTAAGGGCGATTTCTTTAAAAATTCCATATTGAATAGCCGGTCCGGCAACATAATAACCCCAATTTAAAATCCCTTCGTTTTCATCCAAACTAAAATTACGTATTGTGTTCTCAGGATGTGCAAGAACAATACCGAAACCGACTTTTGATCCATACTTCTTTTGATGAATTACGCGGTTAACAAATAATAGATTATACCCATGAGATATAGAAAACCGCTGTATTTCTTCCGGTTTATTTTTCAGGTAAACCTTTAGATGGTTCATTTCAGCTTCCCAACCTTTTGCTTCATTTATAAATCCAATTCTATAGGAGTAATAAACAGGTGCTTTTAAAGGGACTGATTCATAATTTGCCCAAAAGGAAATTTTTTCATAGCCCGATTGATTAATTATTAACGGCATTGGTGGCACAAAATCAACTCCTGGCGAAAAATTTGCATACCAGTTATTTTGGCCGGTTGACCAAAAAGGAAAAGTTAGAAAAATCAATAAAACATATACTATTCTCATTATTAAAATTCTTATTCTGTGCCAGTCCAAATTTCGTAAGTTTTGATATATAAATAATTGTATTTCAAACTTTTTTATCTATTTTTGCCGGGCTTTAGAGCAAAATTAATTTTAAGCTGTTGTTATTTAACGCGATGCTGCAGCTTAAACATTGTATAATTTAAGTAATTTTTTATGTATTTAACAAACGAAAAGAAAAAAGAATTCTTTGCCAAGCATGGCAAAAGTGAAGCAGACACAGGTTCTACGGAAGGACAAATTGCATTGTTCACATTCAGGATTAACCATTTGACTGAACACCTGAAAGCAAACAAAAAAGATCATAGCACTCGACGTTCTCTTATTAAACTGGTTGGAAAACGAAGGAGCCTTCTTGACTATCTGAAAGATAAAGATATAGAACGTTACCGTTCAATTATTAAAGAATTAGGATTACGTAAGTAAGATATTCTAAAACAAGACATGAAAATATATTTCCCATATTGGAGAATAAATACAATGTCAAGTTCCGTATGTAACATTAATAAAACGAAAAAATAAAACACATGAAAAGGCAATGCTTGGTATTGCCTTTTCTTTTTTGTAAATTACATCAAATTCCTCACCACCCATTTTTTAACAAATAAATATTTTAGATTTTAAACATTATGGTAAATGCTACAATTAAAACAATCGAACTGGCCGATGGCCGTACGATAACCATTGAAACTGGCAAGCTGGCAAAGCAAGCCGATGGTTCGGTTGTTGTCAGGATGGGTGACACCATGTTACTTGCTACTGTAGTTTCTGCACAGGAAGCAAAAGAAGACGTTGACTTTATGCCTTTGTCTGTTGATTATCGCGAAAAATTTTCAGCAGCAGGCAGATTCCCGGGTGGTTTTATGAAAAGAGAAGCCAGGCCATCGGATGACGAAATTTTAACAGCCAGGCTCGTCGATCGCGCCTTACGTCCCTTATTCCCCGAAGACTTCCACGCTGAAACAGCAATGATGATCTCATTAATTTCTGCTGATGAAGACAATAAACCCGATGCATTGGCTGGTTTAGCTGCTTCCGCTGCAATTGCAGTTTCTGACGTTCCATTCGAGACTTATATTTCCGAAGTCCGTGTTGGACGTGTAAATGGAGAATTTGTTATTAATCCAAGTTCTTCACAATTAGAAGAAGCCGATATGGATATCATGGTTGGTGCTTCGTTTGATAATATTATGATGGTTGAAGGCGAGATGGATGAAGTATCAGAAGAAGATATGCTAGAAGCCATTAAAATTGCCCACGAAGAAATTAAGAAACATTGTAAAGTTCAGGAAGAACTTGCTACTGAACTCGGAATTGTAAAACGTGAATACAACCACGAGACAAATGATATTGAGCTCAAGGCAAAAGTTAAAGCTGATCTTTATGAAGGCTGTTACGAAATTGTAAAAAAACAAATCACTAATAAACATGACAGGCTTGGTACTTTCAAATTATTACGTGATGAGTATATCGAGAAATATTTGGAAGAAAATGCAGGAAATGAGGAAATTGACCTCGAATTGCATAAAAATCTTATTAAAAAATACTATCACGAAGTAGAAGGAGAAGCAATGCGCCGTATGGTGTTGGATGAAAAAATCAGGCTTGATGGCCGTGCGACTAACGAAATCCGCCCAATTTGGGGAGAGGTTGATTACCTGCCCGGAGCACATGGTTCTGCAATATTCACCCGTGGCGAAACCCAGTCGCTGACTTCAATTACACTGGGAACAAAAATGGATGAAAAAATCATCGACAATGTTACATTACAAGGAAAAGAAAAATTCCTGCTACATTATAACTTCCCTCCATTTTGTGTTGGCGAACCGAGAACACCCAGAGGATTAAGCCGTCGTGAAATTGGTCATGGAAATCTTGCACACCGTGCGCTGAAAAAAATGATTCCGGAAGATTTTCCTTATGTTGTCCGTATTGTTTCTGATATTCTTGAATCAAATGGTTCATCATCGATGGCAACGGTTTGTGCCGGAACAATGGCATTCATGGATTCAGGTTCGAAAATTAAAAAACCTGTATCGGGTATTGCAATGGGATTAATTACCGATAAAGATTCAGATAAATATGCGGTGCTTTCTGATTTCCTTGGCGATGAAGACCATTTAGGTGACATGGACTTTAAAGTGACCGGAACAGCGGATGGTATTACTGCAACCCAAATGGATATAAAAGTTGATGGCCTGTCATACGAAGTATTGGCTCAGGCCTTACAACAGGCAAAAGAAGGCAGGTTGCATATTTTGGAAAAAATACTTGAAGTAATAGCTGAACCACGCGAAGATTTTAAACCAAATGTCCCTCGGATTGAAACTATAAAAGTTCCGAAAGAAATGATTGGTGCTATTATTGGGCCTGGTGGAAAAGTTATTCAACAAATTCAGGAAGATACCGGAACAGTAATAGTAATTGAAGAAATTGACGACCTTGGATGGGTTCAGGTTTCTGCTCCGGGAGTTGAAAGTATTGAAGCTGCAAAAGATAAAATAAAAGCTATTATTGCTATTCCGGAAGTTGGAGAAATTTATCAAGGGAAAATTAAATCAATTGTATCATTTGGTGCATTTATTGAAATTTTACCAGGGAAAGAGGCATTACTTCATGTTTCTGAAATTGACTGGAAACGTGTCGAATCGCCAGAAGATGTATTAAAAGAAGGTGAAGAAATTGAAGTTAAATTAATTGGCGTAGATGAAAAATCGGGCAAATTAAAACTTTCAAGAAGAGCTCTTCTTCCAAAACCTGAGGGTTATGTCGAAAGGCCACCCAGGCCTCCTCGTAGTAACGACCGGAGGGATGGTAATCGCAGAGATGGTAACAGAGACCGGAGAGATGGTGGATACAGACGCGATGACCGGAGAGACAATAACCGCCGTGATGGTAACAGAGACAGGAGAGATGATTTCAGAAAACCTCGCCGTGACGAAGAATAAAATCAAAACCGCCTAATTGGGCGGTTTTTTTATTTCAAACTAAATTATTATGGGTTCGTGGAGTAATGAAATAATAAACTTAATTAAAGCAAATTTGGAAAATGTGAAAGATCGTGACCTGCGATTTTTTCGTATTGATGAATTTATCAGGAATATTGAACGCACAGATAGCTTCTCAGAAAAATGCCCGGATTGTTTAAGGCATAAAAGTGATATTTTAGAAGTAATCAAAAATATTGATATTGCGATAAAGGTACCAGGAAAAACACGCCGTGAATTTGACTGCCTAACAGGGAAGCTTTCAAAACATATGATGAAAGAACATAACTTTTATGCTCCGTTCTATTATACATATCTCTATTCATTTTTTGGAATAATAGGTGGTTTAGCTTTAGGATTTCTTGGGTCAAAACTTTATCCTTCTGATGATTGGATAGTTCTTGTTATTGGATTTGTGATTGGATTAATTACCGGAAATTTTATCGGAATAAATAAAGACAGGGTTATCAGAAAAAATAAAAAATTAATGTAGTTAATCATTTTTATAAAACCCCAGACTATGTATTTTTGAAAAAATCAACTAATCAAAATACTATGAAAAAATTACTTGCATGTATGCTTTCAATAGGTTTTTTGGGTGCATGCACACCAAATCAAAAAATTGAATATCCCGTGACTAAAAAAATTGATGTGAAAGACACATACTTTGAAACTGAAGTAGAAGATCCATATCGATGGTTAGAGGATGATAATTCACAAGAAACTGCTGAATGGGTTAAAGCACAAAATGAAGTAACCTTTGGGTATCTGGAAAAAATTCCTTTCAGAAAAGAACTGAAAGATCGATTATCATCGCTATGGAATTACGAAAAAGTTGGGGCTCCTTTTATTGAAGGAAGCTACACATACTTTGAAAAAAACAACGGATTACAAAACCAGGATGTAATATATCGGTATAAAAATGGCAATGATCCTGAAACAGCTGAAGTTTTTTTAGATCCAAATACCTTTAATGAAGAAGGCACTATTTCATTAGGTAATTTAAGTTTTTCAAAAAATGGTGAAATTGCAGCATACACAATTTCTGAAAGAGGAAGTGATTGGAGAAAAATACTTGTGCTAGATACGGAAACCAAAAAGCTCATGGGTGACACCCTTGTTGATGTAAAATTCACTGGCCTTTCGTGGAAAGCTAATGAAGGTTTCTATTATTCAAGCTATGATAAACCCGAAGGAAGTGAACTTTCTGCAAAAACAGACCAGCACAAATTATACTATCATAAACTGGGTACAACTCAACAGGAAGATGAACTTGTTTTTGGAGGAATACCCTCTGAAAAACACCGTTATGTTGGTGGCAATGTAACTGATGATAACCGGTATTTGGTTATTTCGGCAAGCATTTCAACTACAGGAAATAAACTATATATTAAAGACCTTGCGAAAGAAGGAAGTAAGCTAACTGCCGTTATTGATGATACCAGCAGCGATACATATATTATTGATAATATTGGCACTAAACTTTTTATCGTAACCAATTTAAACGCACCAAATCAAAAAATTGTTACAACAGATGCAGCCAACCCAACCCCCAAAAATTGGGTTGATTTTATACCGGAAACAGAAAATGTTTTAAATCCTTCAACAGGAGGAGAATATTTCTTTACTGAATATATGGTTGATGCTGTATCAAAAGTATTTCAGTATGATTACGAGGGTAATCTTATCCGTGAAGTTGAATTGCCAGGAATAGGAAGTGCAAATGGATTTGGTTCGAAAAAAGAAGAAAAGGAATTATATTACTCGTTTGCAAATTATATTACTCCTCAAAGCATTTATAAATATAATATCGAAGAAGGAGTATCTGAGTTATATCGCAAACCAGATATTGATTTCAATCCTGATAATTTTGTAAGCAAGCAGGTTTTTTATACTTCCAATGATGGAACAAAAGTTCCGATGATAATAACTCACAAAAAAGGTGTTGAATTGAATGGTAAAAATCCAACAATTTTATATGGCTATGGAGGTTTTAATATTAGCATGACCCCTGGATTTAGTATTACAAATGCTGTTTGGATGGAATATGGAGGCATTTATGCAGTTCCAAACATTCGCGGCGGCGGTGAGTATGGGAGAGAATGGCACGATGCAGGCACGCAAATGAAAAAACAAAATGTATTTGACGATTTTATTGCTGCAGCCGAATACTTAATTGAAAACAATTATACTTCAAGTAATTATCTTGCGATAAGAGGTGGTTCAAACGGAGGATTGCTGGTTGGTGCAGTTATGACTCAAAGACCTGAACTTATGAAAGTAGCACTTCCGGCAGTAGGAGTTTTAGATATGCTTCGTTACCACACTTTTACAGCTGGTGCTGGCTGGGCTTACGATTATGGAACTGCTCAGGATAGCAAAGAGATGTTTGAATACCTGAAAGGCTATTCTCCTGTCCATAATATAAAGGAAGGCATAGAATATCCGGCGACGCTTGTAACAACCGGCGATCATGACGACCGGGTAGTGCCTGCTC
Source organism: Mariniphaga sp. (assembly GCA_013203525.1). Lineage (GTDB taxonomy): Bacteria > Bacteroidota > Bacteroidia > Bacteroidales > Prolixibacteraceae > JABMQB01. The sequence goes on along the minus strand of JABMQB010000138.1, from coordinate 3,718 downwards.
ATAGTTTTAAATTTGCAGCCGAATTACAGAAGAAACAAATTGGAAATAATCCAACCCTAATTCGAATTGAAACCGATGCCGGGCATGGCGCCGGAACACCCGTTAGTAAAACTATAGAACAATACGCTGATATATTTGGCTTTACATTTTATAACATGGGATTTGAATCTCTTCCTGAAAAATAAAACATCATTTTGTAATAGGAAAAAAGGTTCTGAAATAATTATACGGATACTAAATAAATAATACAAAATATCCAACATACTTTAACATTTTATTATTTAGGTATGTCAGAATAAAATAGTAATTTTGAGTTCCCGGCAGCAAAAAGTTTCCGGGAATTTATTTTATGATGGATATACGGTTTCTGGTTATTGAAGGTAATATAGGTGCAGGAAAAACCTCATTGGCAACAATGTTAAGTAAGGAGTATAATGCAAAATTAATCCTTGAACAATTTGCCGACAACCCATTTTTACCCAAATTTTACAGTAACAGAGAAAGATTTTCATTCCCCCTTGAATTAACTTTTCTGGCCGACCGTTATAATCAGATTAATAAAGAGGTTCTCAATTTTGATCTCTTCTATAATTTTATAATATCAGACTACTATTTTACAAAATCAGCAATATTTGCCAGGAATACACTTAAAAAAGACGAATACAATCTTTTTCGAAGGATTTTTGATATTATTTTTGAATCAATGCCAAAACCTGATCTGTATGTCTACCTCCACGCAGATACAGAAACACTAATAAAAAATATTGAAATCAGAGGGCGTGATTATGAGCAGGATATGGAACCTTCTTACCTTGAAAACATTAAAGAAGGGTATATAAATTATCTGAAACACATTACCGATTTCCCAATTTTGATTATCGACACAAATAACCTGGATTTTATTCATGATCCGGTTCAATACAACAATCTTAAAGAAGTTATTTTTAATAGTGATTATAAATTAGGTATAAATCGTATAAATCTTTAACATTTTACAGCTTAATCACTATTAAAAAAGAAAGCTTTTTTTATTTTTGTGGGCTAAATAAAAATAAAATCTAAAAATCAATATAAATGTTATCAATTATGAAAAAAATCAACTTTAAGACATTTGCCATTTTTATTGTAGCCGCAACGGTGCTAACTGGTTGCGCCGGGTTGCAAAAAATGAAAAAAAATGCCGGCCAAATTCAATTTAATGTAACACCTGAGGTATTAGAAACGCACGCTGGCGAAATAGATATTGCCATCGACGGTAGGTTCCCTCCAAAATACTTCAATAAAAAAGCTACTTTTGTTGCTACACCTGTATTACAATACGATGGTGGTGAAACTGCATTAGATCCGGTTGCATTACAAGGCGAAAAAGTTGAAGCAAATAATAAAGTAATTACAATAACCCGTGGAGGTAATTTTAATTATAAAGACGCAACTGCTTACAAAGATATAATGGCCTCTTCAGACCTGGTTCTTAAAATATCTGCTAAAATGGGTAGTAAATCAGTTGATTTTGATCCAATCAAAATTGCAGACGGCGTTATCGCAACCAGCGAACTATTAGTAAATTTCCCTAAACCAATTAGTGGCGTAGTAAAAGAAAACAATACAAGTGGAAAATATGATCCAAATGTTGATGAATTCCAAAGAATAGTCCCTGATGAATTAATGGCCGACATTCATTATCTGATTAATCGATCGAATTTGCAAAGGGGAGAAACCAGTGCTGATGATGTAGTTAAACTACAGGAATATACAAAAGCCGCTGCTGCAGATGAAAGAAAAGAATTAAAAGGTGTAGAAATAACTGCATATGCTTCACCCGATGGTGAAATAGATTTAAATGCCGATCTGGCTTCGGATCGTGAAAAATCATCTACTGGCTATTTCTCTGAAGCATTAGAAAAAGCTGGAATTGAAACAGGACTAAAATCAAAATATACACCTGAAGACTGGGAAGGATTTAAAGAATTAATGGAAAAATCAAATATTCAGGATAAAGAATTAATCCTGCGTGTTCTTTCCATGTATAATGACCCAGAAGTCCGTGAGCGTGAAATTAAAAATCTTTCGATGGCATTTACATCAGTTGCAGAAGATATCCTCCCACAATTAAGAAGGGCAAAAATTACTGCCAGTGTTGACCTAATTGGTAAACCAGATGAAGAAATTATTTCAATCTCAGCATCTGACCCTGCATCATTAAATCCGGCAGAACTTTTATATGCTGCAACATTAACAGATGATTTGGATAAAAAACTTGCCATTTATAACTCGGCAATAAAAGTTTATCCTAATGATTGGAGAAGCCATAATAATGCTGGAATGGTTTTGGCGCAACAATTCAAAATTGAAGAAGCCGGCCTGCTGTTTGAAAAAGCTGAACAACTAAACAATAATGAACCAATTATAAAGAACAATCTGGGAATTGTTGCTCTGGCCGCAGGTGATGTACAAAAAGCCGAAGAGTTATTTGGTGCTGCTGCAGGTGCAGGCGATGCTGTTAACTATAATTTAGGAATGGTTAGCATTAAAAATGCACAATACGACAGGGCCGTTAGATATTTCCAAAAAGAAGCTGATGTAAATACTGCCCTAGCAAAAATATTATCAGGCGACAATAACGGTGCATTAAAAGACCTTGAAAATTTCAACCTCCCGGGTTGTTATATGAAAGAATATCTTAAAGCTGTTGTTGGTGCACGTACCGCAAAAACTGAACTATTATTCGATAGCTTAAAGAAAGCAGTTGAAATAAATGCTGATCTGAAAGCTAAGGCCAAAGTTGACCAGGAATTTGCCCGTTATTTCGATGACCCAAAATTCAAGGCAATTGTTGACTAATATCAATCAATTCGAATAAAATAGACAGGCTCCGCAATTTGCGGAGCCTTTTATTTATATCCATTTTAATGCGACAAAATTATCGTACATTAAAAGTTTCGTACGACATTAACAATTCTTATTCCGTTTCCCGAAAATTAAATTAAACATTATTTCATCGGGAGTGTTATTTCTTTAGCTTTAGTAATAAAGCTAGAGAAAGACAACAATTATAGACGCATAAAAAGACCGGCAATGACTGGTCTTTTTTATTTTTAACCATAAAATATCAAAAAACAATTTTGTGCTATTTTCAAACAAAAATCCTTTTTATTCTTACAGATAAACCCTATTTTTTCGCATTAAATCATTTTTATGATATTTTAAATTTTATAACATGGAATATATAAATAAATACATCGAAAAAAACAAAGACCGATTTCTGGAAGAATTGTTTGGCTTGATCAGGATTCCCTCCATCAGTTCATTGTCGGATCATAAACCCGATATGTATAAAGCTGCTGAATATTGGAAACAACTTCTGTTAAGTTCAGGTGTCGACAGAGCTGATATTTATGAAACTGATGGAAATCCTGTAGCCTATGGCGAAAAAACAATCAACCCGGCCTTACCCACTATTTTGGTTTACTCTCATATGGATGTAATGCCTGTAGACCCTATTGATAAATGGGATTCTAATCCATTTGAGCCTGAAATTCGTGATGGAAAAATCTGGGCCCGGGGTGCCGACGATGATAAAGGGCAAGGCATGATGCATGCAAAAGCCTTTGAATTAATGGTAAAAACCAATACCCTACCCTGCAATGTTAAGTTTATGATTGAAGGCGAAGAAGAAGTAGGTTCTCCAAACCTGGGTAAATGGTGCGAAGAAAATAAG
>JABMQB010000137.1 GCA_013203525.1 Mariniphaga sp. | reverse complement strand
CAATCAATGCTATGGTAATTTCAAAACAGGATTTATCATGGGAAGTTGGATTTAACGCATCGTATAACAAAAATGAGATAACCAAGCTAACAGCTGTTGACGATCCAGATTATATTGGTGTTCAAACCGGTGGTTTTTCAGGTGGTGTTGGTAATACTATTCAAATCCATAGTATTGGATACCCAGCCAGTTCATTCTTTGTTTATAAACAGATATTTGATGCTGAAGGAATGCCTATTGAAGGTGTATATGAAGATACAAACCGCGATGGTCTTATTACAAATGATGACCGATACAGGTATGAAAAACCTGCTCCTGATGTATTTATGGGTCTTAGTACAAGGTTAAATTATAAAAACTGGGATTTTAGTGCTTCAGGTAGGATAAACCTGGGTAATTATATTTATAATAACAGATGGTCGGGAACATCTTACAGTGGTCTATATGATTCATCTGGAGGTTTAAGGAATATATCAAAAAGTATTAAGGAAGCACCTTTTGAAAATCCAAAGTACTTCTCTGATTTCTTTGTACGCGAGGCCTCATTTGCAAGACTTGATAATGTAAGTTTGGGTTATACTTTTAAAAATGCGTTCAACGATAAAATGAACCTTAGGGTTTATGGTACTGCACAGAATATTCTTGTGATTACTAACTATGAAGGTAGGGATCCGGAAGTTGGCAATGGTATTGATAACAATATTTACCCACGTCCGGAGATATTTATGTTAGGTGTAAGTATTGATTATTAATTCAAAAATTGAAGATCATGATTAAGAAATATAAAATCATATTAGTATTAGTAAGTGCATTTATTCTTGCATTTACTTCGTGTGTAAACGATCTCGATACTTTGCCTTTGGATGATGATGTTGTTACATCAGCATCGGTTTACGAAGATGCGGATTCATATATTCAAGTTCTGGCAAAATTGTATGCAGGGTTATCAGTATCAGGTCAAATTGGACCTCATGGTGCAAACGACTTAAGCGGTTTGGATGAAGGTTTCGGCCAGTATCTTAGGGCATACTGGTATGCTCAGGAAATTCCTACCGATGAAGCAATTCTTGGTTGGAACGATGGAAATCTTAGAGATTATTTTGAAATGGACTGGGGTTCAAACAACGAGTTTGTCTCCAATATGTATTATCGAATATTTTATCAGATTTCATTATGTAATGAATTTATTCGGGAGACTACTGAAGCTAAAATGAACGAACGCGGCATTGATGCAGCAAAACAAGCTGAAATAAATGGATTTAGGGCTGAAGCAAGATTTTTGCGGGCATTGAGTTATTTCCATGCCTTAGATATGTTTGCAAATGTTCCTTTTGTAACTGAAGAAGATGCGGTAGGTTCATTCTTCCCAGAGCAAATTGCAAGGGCTGATCTTTTTACTTATGTTGAATCTGAACTTTTGGCGATCGAAAATGAATTGCCGGCGCCGAGGTCAAACCAATATGGAAGAGCCGACCAGGCTGCACTTTGGATGCTTTTAGCAAAGGTTTATCTTAATGCTGAAGTATATACTTTAACACCAAAATATACCGAATCGTTAAATTATACGAAGAAGGTAATTGCTGCAGGGTATACACTCGAAGATGATTATTCGCATCTTTTCTTAGCCGATAATCACTTATCAAACGAAGTAATATTTCCAATAACATTTGATGGAGATAATACAAGAACCTGGGGAGGTACTACATTTATTATCAATGCTGCAGTTGGTGGAACTATGGTTCCTGCCGATTTTGGTATCAGCGGACCTTGGTCTGGTTTAAGAACCATGAAAAGTTTTGTAGGTAAATTCTATAACCTGGAAACACTTAAGTCGGCTAAAATGCCAATGAAAAGTGCAAAAATCAGCCCTGTATACTTAAAAAGTGCAGCTGATTATCCAGTACTATATGTTGCCGGTAATTATCAGGCTGCAAGTGGATATGGAGAAGATTGGGCTCCGGGTGATGAAAATGTAGCAAAACTTGCTTCGGTAAACTCCGATGAGGTTTATGAAGGTTATGTTTGGTTTGCCAACGAAAATGTAGAGTTTAAACTCCTTAAGTCTCCTGATTGGATTGAAAATGATACAAACGGCGATGTTGATGAAAGTGGTACTTCAGGTAACCTTCAAATAGGAGCCTGGGGTGGCAACAATATAAAAGTTGCTGAAAGTGGTTTTTATAGAATATCCGCTGATTTAAATGCAGCAACTTATGCCGTTACAAAAACAGATTGGGGATTGATTGGAAGTGCTACTCCCGGAGGATGGGATTCGGATACAAACCTGGAATTTGATACAGAAACAAAAGTTTGGTCTGTTATTGTAGATTTAACCGCAGGTGAAGTTAAATTCAGGGCCAACGATGGCTGGGATATTAATTTAGGCGACGACGGTGGCGATGGTGCTTTAGAATACAATGGTGCAAATATGCAGATTACCGAAACAGGAAAGTACTTAATCACACTAAATGCTGGTACACCCGATTATACATATACCATTGAAAAATACGATACAATGGATCAATGGGGAATTATCGGAAGTGCTACACCTACAGGTTGGGATTCTGATGTAAATATGGAATACAATGAAGAAGAAGGTCTTTGGTCATTGTTAATTGAGTTAAGTGGAGGAGAATTTAAATTCCGCGCAAATGATAGTTGGACCTATAATGTGGGAGATAATGGACTGGATGGAACTCTCGAACAGGATGGTGCCAATATTCCTATTACAGTTCCTGGCAAATATTTAATCATATTTGATCCGGAAAATATGACGTATATTCTTGAGCCATATATCGATAACAGGGCAATGTTTCATTTTGATGGACAGAATATTGATATTGCCGATCCGTTTTTATTTACAGACGGCTGGGCTATAACTAAATTTAAAAATGTAACCAGGGATGGCGTAAGAGGTTCTCATGCAACACATGCCGATACAGATTTCCCATTATTTAGATTGGCCGACGCTTATCTGATGTATGCCGAAGCTGTGTTAAGAGGCGGATCTGGTGGTGATGCCGGAACAGCTCTTCATTATATAAATGAACTAAGGGAAAGAGCATACAATAATATGAATGGTAATATTACCCAAGGTGAACTTACCCTTGATTTTATTTTAGATGAACGAGCCCGTGAATTATACTGGGAAGGCCATCGCAGGACGGACCTGGTAAGATTTGCAAAATTTAGTGGAGCTGAATATATATGGCAATGGAAAGGTGCTGTTCAGGAAGGTAAAGGAATCGATGCCAAATATGATATCTATCCGATACCGGCTGCTGACGTAGTTGCGAATATAAACCTTGTTCAAAATCCGGGTTATTAATAAAATCTAAAATTAAGCGAAATGAAAAAGATAATAATATTATTAATCGCGTTAATCGGATTGTTCACATTTCAATCTTGTGAAGAATTTGAAACAGAACCTGTAATAAAATACAAGGGTGTATCAAACCTGATGGTTGCCGGATCAACAAGTATGCTATTAAGCGAAGAGACTGCAGGAGAAACAGCTCTTAGTTTGTCGTGGTCGACCGCTGATTTCGGATATTATGCTGCTATTAATTACGCAGTGCAACTAGCGGCAGCAGGCACATCTTTTGCCGATCCTCTTGAACTAACTACTACAAGTAATTTAAGTTACAGTTTGACAGGAGGGGAGTTAAACGATGTACTTATTATGTTGGAAAACGATCCTGACGTCCCGGCGTCAATGGAATTAAGGCTTAAGGCATTTGTAAGTGACAATACTGATCCTCAGTATTCAAGTGTGTTTGCTTTCCAGGCTGTACCATATTCAGTTAAACTTCCTCCGATTTATCTATTGGGAGATGCTACAGATCCGGGTTGGGATAACCTAAATGCATTACCTGCTCCATATATGAGCCCGGGTGTATATGGTTTGGTTGCCCACTTAAAAGCTAATGCATGGCTCAAATTTATTAAAAATTTGGGCGCATGGGCTCCAATGTGGGGTGCTGATGCGGAAGGAACAAGTACTGGTGGAAACCTTGTTTACAGGCCTACTGAAAGTGATACTGACCCAGCTTCCATTCCTTCATCAGATGTGGAAGGCGATTACAGGATTGTTGCTGATATTATAAACCTCACATATGAGGTTTATCCAATTCCTGATGTTGTTTATCTGGTTGGAGGAGCAACAACAATTGCTTGGGATGCAGCAAATGCACTTGCATTTACCAAAGACGGTGTTGGTAAATATTCTTTAACTACCGATCTGATAGCTGGTGAAGGTATGAAAATACTGGCTGCTCAAGGTCAATGGGCTCCGCAATGGGGTGCCCCCGATGGTGCATCTTCAGTTTTTGGTAAACTCGTTTACAGGAGTACTGAAGCAGATCCGGATCCACCGCAGATTCCTGCTCCTACTGTTAGTGGTACATATACAATCGAAGTTGATTTTACTGAGAATACCTATAAGATTAAATAGTAATCTTGATTAAAACAAATAGCGTAGATTTCTACGCTATTTGTTTTATTAACTTTTATTTTAAACCATGTTCAAAAAAACTATACTTGGGCTTTTTGCCCTTTGTATATCGTTTGGCCTTAAATCACAGGTTACAACTAATCCGGCATTACCAGTTGCTTCAGAAAAGGTAACATTAACTTTTGATTCCTCAAAGGAATCAAGGTTAGGATATTATACCAGTGATTTATATACACATACAGGTGTTATTATTGAAGGCAATGATGATTGGCAACAAGTAATTGGTAGTTGGGGGAATAATTCTCAACAGCCAAAATTAACTCATTTAGGAAATGGAATATTTGAACTGGAAATAGAACCCAATATCAACTCTTTTTATTCAGTTCCTGAAAATGAAAGAATAATTAAACTGGCCTTTGTTTTTCGTTCGGCTGATGCATCCAAACAAACAAACAATATTTTTGTAAATGTTTATCAGGAAGGGCTTATAGTTGAAATTTCAGAACCTCTTAATAATTCAATTATTAATAAAGGACAAACTATTAGCATTTTTGCAAATTCATCCGTTTCGGCTTCGTTAAAATTGTCATTAAACAGTACAACATTAACACAATCAACAGGTACTTCAATAACAATCAGCAATATTTTTAATGAACCCGGGAATTATTGGGTAATAGCTGAAGCTACTGCCTCAGGAGAAACGGTTTATGACTCGGCATATATTTGTGTTAAGGATGATATTATAACAGAAACTTTACCTTCAAATTACAAAAAAGGAATTAACTATCCTTCCGACAATTCGGCTGCTTTGGTTTTATGGGCTCCCGGCAAAGAATATGTTTTTGTTTTAGGAGATTTTAATGAATGGCATCCGATGAATGAATTTCAAATGAAAAAAGATGGAGACTATTTTTGGCTGGAAATCGATAATCTGGAAAAGGATAAAGAGTATGCATTCCAATATTATATCGATAATGAAATTCGAATTGCTGATCCATATACTGAAAAAATACTGGATCCATGGAATGACAAATGGATACTGGAAGAAACCTATCCGGGACTAATTGAGTACCCGGCTTGGAAAACAGAAGGGATCGTGTCAGTATTACAATCCGGGCAAGAAGAATATCAATGGGAGATAGCCGATTTTCAACCCGTTGAAAAAGAAAAAATGGTTATCTATGAAATGTTGATCCGTGATTTTACAGAAGAACATACTTATCAATTGGTAATTGACAAATTGGATTATTTGGAAGACCTGCGGATTAATGTGCTGGAATTGATGCCGGTTAATGAATTTGAAGGGAATTCAAGCTGGGGCTACAACCCTTCATTTTATTTTGCCCCTGATAAATATTATGGCCCCAAAAACGATTTAAAAAAATTAATTGATGAATGCCATAAACGTGGAATTGCTGTTGTTATTGACATGGTGCTTAACCATAGTTATGGACAAAGCCCGTTTGTGCAAATGTATATGGATAATTGGGAAATTACTGCTGATAATCCCTGGTACAACCAACAGCATAATTTTCAAAATCCCGACGCACATTGGGGATACGATTTTAATCACGAAAGTATAGCAACTGAAGAGTTGATCGATAGTATATCTTCTTTTTGGATGAATGAATATAAAGTTGATGGTTTCCGGTTTGATTT
>JABMQB010000136.1 GCA_013203525.1 Mariniphaga sp. | reverse complement strand
TAATAAAAAACAAGATTTTTATTCAGATCAATGCTGATGAAATAAATATATTTCCTAAGTATTTTAAGGGAAAACCAAAAAAAATTAAATGGGTGGAGGTTTCAAAAATGAAAATACAATTCAAAAAACAATTGACGTTAACTTTGTTAACCGGGAATAGTATTAAAATTAACCTTGGTATCCTGAATAAAAACGACCGTGATAATTTTATTCAGATTTTAACTAAAAACGTTGAGAAAAAGCCTAAAGCTTAGTCGGTTCCTTTATTTTATTTCGGAAATTACCTGATAAAAATTATAATCAAAAACCAAAAATAATATGGAAACACAGACATTAATTATCATTTACATTATACTTGTGGTTATCACAATTGTATTTGTAGTTTTAAAAAAAACTACCTGGTTTAGTATTATTGGAGTTGCATTATTTCCAATCTATTTCCTTTTTGTACTTTACGATGCATTTCGCACATCGGATAATACAGCTACTGATGATTCAATCCCTAAAGAATTGCCAACTGAACTTAAATTACCTGTACCAACACTGGGCGATGAAGCAAAAAAACTGGTAACTGACCTTGAAAATGAAGATCCAAAAGTACGCACTGAAGCCGCAAGGTTGCTGGCAGAAAGTGACGATCCGGGTGCTGCATATTACCTTATTAAGGCTATTAAAGATGAAGATGATAAAGTTAGCGGACAAGCGGCTTATTCATTATCGCGTATTGGTAAATCAGGAATTGAATATTGCTTATGGGCATTAAAACACACTGATCCCAGGATAAGGAAATCTGCAGTGCAAGCATTGGGCAACATGGATGATGACCGCATTATTCAGCAATTAATAATTGCACTAAATGATAAGACTCCATCTGTAAGAACAGAAGTACCAATGGCCTTGGGTAATGCTTCGGCACTAATCAGAATGCGAAATAACGACAGGACTATTAACTACCATGTTGTGGAAAAGTTAATTGCTCAACTTAAAAGCAAAAATCCGGATATGGTAAGAGAAGTTATTGATACATTAACATTGATGACTGGACAGAATTTAGGTGACAATATAAACCGGTGGCAACAATGGTGGGTAGAAAATAAAAGGTAGGCATTAAGATTTTTATTTTTCCCATAATATAGATATAAAGAAAGCTATAATCTTATGCTGGTGTGATTTCTACTTACGATGTATTAAGGATACTCCGAAATATTAAGTCAGATCAAAAGAAAAATTAGTTTTTAAATTTGGAATTCCCTCCAGTCTTTGGTTGGCTAAGGTTACTGAAAATTATAGTGAGCAACGAGATATTAGTTAAGTAGTTTATCGTAAGTAAAAAGTTGTATGTCGTAAGTAAGAATAAAAAAGTATTGAGTATTTAAAGAATATAAATACTGAAACCCGCCTGACGTTTAACAAGGAAGCAAACCAATTAATATTCAATTTTTTTCTTATTTTTAAAATTCAAATTTTAATAAACATAATAAACAAAATAATGGCTAAACTGAAATTTTTAATTCTGGCACTTTCAATAATTTATTTTACAGCTTGTAATACTAACAACAACTGGCCAAATTTCCGGGGTCCGGATAGTAATCAACTTACTTCTGAGAAAAACCTCCCTGTTGAATGGAGTAATACTAAAAACCTGGCCTGGAAATTTGATTTACAGGGAAGAGGATGGTCGTGCCCCATTGTATGGGGAAACAAAGTATTTTTTACAAATGCGGTTTTGGAAGACCCCTCAGTTTTACCCGAAGCACGGGAAGGACAAAGGCTTAATAATCCATCGGATGCAATATATAATTTTGAAGTAGTGTGCCTTGATTTAGATTCAGGAGAGGAAATCTGGAAAAAAGTGGCTTACCATGGCTTACCAAAATACCGGACCCACCGTGATAATAATTACGCCCCGGAAACCATGACAACTGATGGTAAATTTGTATATGCCTATTTTGGAATGACCGGTGTATATTGTTACGACATAGATGGAACCCTGGTATGGGAAACAGATTTAGGGAATTACCCCATGCAGGGAAACTGGGGTACATCGTCTTCTCCGCTTTTATATAAAGGTATTTTATATATGCAAATTGATAATGAAGAAAATTCTTTTCTGGCAGCACTTGATTCAAAAACAGGTGATGAATTATGGCGTGTACAACGTGATGAAAAATCGAATTGGGGGACACCTATAATTTGGAAAAACAGCAAACGTATAGAGTTGGTATTGCAAGGTAAAAAAGCACGTTCTTATAATCCAAAAAATGGAGAATTATATTGGGAACTTGATTTACATGGGGGGCGTAATATTACATCGCCAACAATTGATGGAGACATGATTTTTATGGGAAATGAAAAACGACGTGATGGTGGAGGTACTTTGTTTGCGGTAAATGCCGGGGCATCGGGAGATATTTCATTAAATGAAGGTGAGAGTTCAAATGAATGGGTTGCCTGGTCGGTTCCTGAATCGGGAATTGCAATGTCCTCTCCCCTGTTTTACAAAGGTTTGATTTATATTGTAGCACGCAGTGGAGGACAATTGTTTTGTTACGATGTCGAAACGGGTGAGCTTGCTTATCCTGCAACAAAAATTGAAGGAGCTACTGATTTCTGGGCATCCCCCTGGATTTTTGACGGGAATATTTATTGCCTCGATGACCATGGCAAAACTCACATAATTAAGACAGGCCGTAATTTTGAGGAAATATCAAAAAATAAAATTGAAGATATTTTCTGGGCTTCTACAGCTATTTCACAAGGAGCTTATATTTTCAGGGGAGAACGAGCAATTTATTGTATTAGATAGAAAGAGTAGTTAGTAGTGAGTAATGAGTCGTGAGTAATAAGCAGTAAGAAAACTCACATCGCTTGCCCCATAACTATTTACTTAATTTAAAGTACTTCGGCTAATAATTTCATTTTGCACCTGTGGTGTAAGGTCATTAAAATAAGCAGAATACCCGGATATACGAACCAATATATAACGTTTCACGAATGGGCGGATAATAAATATTGAACTACAATTATACAATTAAGTAAGAGTAACAAAAACCACTATTTAAAGTGTTTTGCATGTTTGGCTTTAGGTCTAGCCAAACCGAGTTTATAAATATTTTACAAAACTCACTCCTATGGACCAGGAACGAAATTTTAGCACACAGAAATTATTTTTTTGCCATAATTGACATGCTAAGCCCATCGTCGCCTTTTGATGGCATATGGGTAAATGAAAGCCGGGCTGTAGGTGTTTCCCAATCGTAATTAATAAAAAAACTCATGTCAACTTTTTTTGGTTCGCCATACTTTTCAGTATATAATTCAATCCAGTAATCAAGGTCTTTTACTTCAAGCAGGATATTTACGCCATTGAATTTTTTCTTTTTGAATACATAGGTTATTTCAAGCACTTCTTTTCCTTCAAAATTCAAATCATCATCGGGTAAAGTAAATGCTTTGCCACCCGGCATCATATTTTTTGCTTTTACCAAATCTCCTTCAACAGTTTCAAGTGCCAAGCCAAAATCCCAATCACGAAAACCTGTTATTGGGTCCTGTGCAAAAGAATAACTGGAAACAAAAAGTAAAATAAGGACCATAAACTTTTTCATATTATTGATTTTTGGTTTAATATATTTTTCACTGTTAAATTATGCCTTACAAGTTACAAAATATCAATTAATTATCGTGATTGAAAATATCAAAATTTACCTGAACCCGGATAATTTGTTTATTTTGATGTAAGAAAATATACTCATAGCCGACTCACAGGCTGTAAAAAGAAAATATGGATAAATCCAAAAAGAAAAAAGAGTTCCTTGACCTGATGGATAAAAACCAGCGGATGATCCATCATATCTGCAGGGCTTATTCGAATAATGACGATGATTACCAGGATCTGTTCCAGGATATACTTCTTCAATTGTGGAAATCGTTCGAATCGTTTAATAACCTTTCTAAGTTTAGTACGTGGATGTACCGTGTATCATTGAATACCGCAATTTCAACAATAAGGAAAGCAAAAAATAACATAACCCATGTTGAACTGGACAAAGTGCATGGATTAAGCAGTGAACCGGAAAAAGATATTGATGCCGACGTAAAACTGCTCTATCAGGCAATTGCCAGGTTAGGTAAAATAGACAAGGCAATTATTTTGCTATATCTCGAAGAAAAAAGTTACGATGAAATAGCCGATATCCTTGGTATTTCAAATTCAAATGCTGGTGTGCGGATTAACCGGGCCAAATCGAAACTGGAAAAAATGTTACAACCTTATTTCACTTAAAACCGGAAACAATGGAAACAGATAAAATAAAAGCCCTTTGGAAAAAAGGAGAACAATTAATCAATGAAGAAAACATTAAAAGTAAAAAGGAAATGGAAACAATTATTACTACAAAAACATTAAAAACGGGTAAAAAAATTCTATCAGTTTTTAAAACAGCAGCAGCAGTGCAAATTTTTGGACTGGGGCTTCATTTTTTCAATTTGTATAAATACCGGCAGGAAACTGATGTATTTAACCTGGTAGTCTTTTCATTGGTAGTATTAATACTATCATTGTTATACACTCTTAGGATGCATTCAGATTTTACTAAATCAAGTATGGAAGTACAAAATTTAAAAGATGCTTTACTTTCGAGAATTGCATTTTACAAACAGAAGTATAACATGTGGTTAATTGTATATTCTTTTTCGTATGTATTATTAATTATTGGCGCAAGTATGATTGTGGATGATTACCAAATCCCTTCAATTACGGGAGATTACCCGTTATTCATTCTTAATTTAATTGCATTCGTATTAGTATATTTTTCGTACCGTTCTTTGAATGTGCAATTTTTAAGGGAGTACAAAACCTATTTGTATGATATCGAGAATAAAACCCTCACTGACCTTAAAGAACAGGAGAAAAAATATAAAAGGTTAGTTATGATTTTATTAGTAATTGGAGTAATTATTATGGCAATTGGATTAGCCTTATTTTTTATAATCGCTAAATAATATTAATAAGATTATTTATTCTGAATCAAGTGACTCACCAATTAAGCAAAAAAGCCCGGCACTGCAATATGCAGCCCGGGCTTTTGCAAAGTATAAGCTTGAACATTATCCTTCGTGTACCTCAATTATGGGTATGGTATTGTTTCTAACATCCTGGTTTAATACTGCCTGATAAAGTGATGCATGTGCTGAGTGTATCCACATTATAGAGATAAATACTCCGACAAAACAGAATATTATTCCACCTATTATTAAAAAGAATGAAATTATTGCCATAAAAAATATTTTCCATCCATGGCCACGTGTCATCTCCCAGCTTTTTTCAACGGCTTGCATAGGGTCCAGTTTTTGATCCATAACTATATAAGGGACAAAGGCCAACCTACAAGCAATAATAATGCCCGGGATAATGAGCATTATCAAACCCA
This sequence comes from Mariniphaga sp., assembly GCA_013203525.1. Lineage (GTDB taxonomy): Bacteria > Bacteroidota > Bacteroidia > Bacteroidales > Prolixibacteraceae > JABMQB01. The sequence continues at coordinate 20,336 of JABMQB010000136.1, read as the reverse complement.
GAATTATTAAGGCTGAAACAATCAGGTTGGCAAGGATTATATTTCCATAAATAGTTGTGAAACCCCTGAACAATTCTTTAAGATCAATTTTTTCTTCTCTCATGGCTTTGAGGAACAGAAAGTCTTCACCGAAACTTATAACAGGCACTACCAGGAATCCCCATGCAAGGCCAAACATTACGAGAGGGACCATCCAGAAATGGAATTCATCAGCTTTAAAAGCACCCCGGAACGGCCCTTCAATAATCCCTGCTATAAAAATAATTACAAGCAGGTAAATAAATTTGTCGAACATTTTTTTCCATCCAAAGCTGAAACTACCTCCTATGGATGGTGTTAATGTGTAAACTTCTTTTGTTGTCATTGTTTCTGTTTTTCTGTTTTGCTACTCCGAAAGTATGGTAACATTCTTAAATTTCCTTCCTACTTTGGTAGGATTCTGAATATTCACTACTTTGGTAGGTATAGTGTTTACAGGCATTTTGTAAATTGCACCATCAATACTTTAGTAGTATGGCAGAGAAATATATAATTTTCCTTTTTGCGGCTCTCTTTATGATTACGGTGGGAATTGTAGCTATTGGGATTCTGGTTTCATACAACTTAAGCAAAACCTATAAGAAACAATTTTTACAAACCTTGCTATACCACCAAATATTCCTTTATTCATTTTTCCTATATGGTGTTTGGGGACGCATTTTACTTGGGCAGGTGTTAATTAATCTTGAACTAAGCCCTGCAATTATTAATAAAGCCTCATTTTTTATTCCAGCCTTGGGCCTACCCTTTCTTATTATTTGCTGGTACATGCTTATAAAGTTCTTCAATGAAATGAATGGTTTTGTGCTATCAAAAATTACTACAATAGGGTATTTTATATTTTTTGGAATTCTTATAACTGCCGGAGTATGGTATGTAAATACAGGAAATTTCAAGGCAATTGAGACTCCGGAAATTATTATTATCAGGCTGCTGATTGTCATGAATTTAATTTCAAACATATTTATTGTTGTTCCATCACTCTTTAAAAAAACACACAAAAGCAAAATAGAATTAAATTTTCCATCGGCATTTATTCTTATATATCTGACTGGTATCCTTATCTATTCTGCCGGGTTGTGGTTTATAAAAGAACATTTTCTTATTTCATCGGCAACCATCCTCCTTATGTTTGCTGCAAGCGCTCAGTTGCCGGTATTTACTCTAATATTGATTAAAAAGATACCTGCCAAAGAATTATCAGGTGATTTGGATTTTGAAGGTTTCTGCAATAAATTTGAAATATCGAAAAGGGAAGCTGAAATAATTCTTGAAATTTGCGCCGGCAAATCAAACCAGGCAATTGCCAATAGCTTATTTATTACCTTACAAACAGTTAAAGACCATGCACACCGTATTTTTACAAAAACCGGGGTGAAAAACCGGGTTCATCTTACTAATCTGGTCAGGGAGAAAATCACAAAGAAATAATTCTCACATACAGTTTTATTCCAGTATTCTTAAATCTTTACCTTAATTAATTGAGCATTCAATTATATTGATTCAATAATATTATTTTTAATGTTTGAAATACTATTACAGGGGTTTTGAATTTTCAAAATGTTTTCTTTGATCAGAAAATAAAAGGCTTATTGCCTAAATAAAATAATCAACCATGACAACTAAAATCTTAACTTATTTTTTTCTTTTTACAGGAATACTTGTTTTAAGTGGCTGCGGACCAGAACAGATGGATTCAACCCGCCAACAAATTAATTTAGATGGAGAGTGGCTATTTGCCATGGATTCAGCCGATGTTGGAATTCAGGAAAGATGGTTTGCAAATAAATTATCTGATGTTGTGAATTTGCCAGGAACGATGGATGAAAACGATAAAGGATTTATAAATACAAACCGAAATGAAACCATGCGTTTATCGCGTGAAAAAACTTACGAAGGGAAAGCATGGTATCAAAAAAATATCATCGTCGGCGAAGAATGGCAAGAGAAGGAGATTTTTCTCATACTTGAGCGGACAAAAGTAACATCACTTTGGGTTGATAATGTTTTTATCGGATCTGACCACACAATTTTATCGCCACAAAATTATAAACTTACTGATATTTTAACACCCGGTGAACACATTCTTACAATTTTAGTTGACAATGGTAGCAGTTCAGTTCCAAGAGGAATTCAGGGATCGCATTCATGGACTGAACATACTCAAACTAACTGGAATGGTATAATAGGCGATATCTATCTGGAAGCTTCAGAAAAACGCCATATTAGTTCAATTAGGGTTACACCCGATCTTAAAACAATGTCGGCAATCGTAAAAATCAAAATTGAAAATAATGATGAGCCGGAAATAAATGCAAATCTTATTGTTCAGGCATCATTAATAAATTCTACTGAAAAACATATTGTCCGTTCCGAAAAAATAAAAATGGATTTAAAAAAAGGCAAGAACTCAGCAACAATAAATTACCCAATGGGAGAAAAAGCACGCCTTTGGAGTGAATTCTCCCCAGCTCTTTACCGGCTTTCTGTAAAGCTGGAAACATCTGATGGAAGCGATGTACAAGAAGTTGATTTTGGAATGCGTGAATTTAAAACAGAGGGAACTCAATTTACGATCAATGGGCTCACTACTTTTTTACGTGGCGAACATAATGCTTGTGTTTTTCCAAAAACAGCATATCCACCCATGGAAGAAGGTGAATGGATACGGATTTTTAAAATAGCTCAATCCTATGGAATCAACCATTACCGCTATCATTCATGGACTCCTCCAAAAGCTGCTTTTATTGCAGCCGACAAATTGGGAATTTATATGCAACCCGAATTACCATTATGGGGACGGCTCCGTAAAAAAGACCGTTCGGGCTTAAATGAATTTTTAATTCATGAAGGTGAAAGGATTCTGGAAACGTATGGTAATTACGCATCGTTTTGTATGTTCGCCCTTGGTAATGAGTTAAGTGGCGACCTGGAAGTTATGCAGGATATGGTAAATCATTTCCGTTCACTTGATCCCCGTCCATTGTATGCTTTTGGATCGAATAATTATTTAGGAACAAGAGGGCAATCGGAAGGCGAAGATTTTTTTGTAACCTGCCGGGTTGGTGGCGATACCGATGCTACATATAGTACACATACCCGTGCATCTTTTTCGTTTGCCGATGCTTACGATGGAGGTTATATTAATGGGCGATATCCGTCTACCAGCCTTGATTATTCAGGGGCAATCAGCAAGTGTAGTGTACCCGTGGTTGGCCATGAAATAGCGCAATACCAGATTTACCCCAACTACGATGAAATGAAAAAGTATACAGGCGTATTAAAACCCTGGAACTTTGAAATATTTCGCCAGCGAATTATTGATAGTGGAATGGAAGACCAGGCACTTGATTTTTTCAAAGCTTCGGGTGCTGCAAGCATGCTTTGTTACCGGGCAGATGTTGAAATGGCCATCAGAACTCCTGGATTTGGTGGGTTTCAATTACTCGACCTTCAGGATTTCCCGGGACAGGGTTCTGCACTTGTTGGTATTTTAGATGCTTTTATGGATAGTAAAGGATTGATAACACCGAACGAATTTTCAATGTTTTGTAATGATGTTGTACCCTTGATAATTCTTGAAAAATATTGCTGGAATAATACCGAAACTTTTACTGCTGAAATTAAAGTAGCTAATTATTCCGAATCAACTTTGTCGGAACAAGCTGTAAATTGGGAATTGACCAATAAAAATAGTGTAGTGTTAGCCAGTGGCCAGGAAACAAATGATTTGAAACAAGGTGATGTAGCAAATGCCGGATCGATAGAAATTCCTTTAAATATAATTGATTCGCCTCAAAAACTGATGTTATCCATCAACCTCGAAGGGACAAATTATAAAAACAATTACCCCGTTTGGATTTATCCTGAAAACAAAACTATAAATACGCCTGAAGAAATTGTAGTTGCAGATGAATTGGATGTTACAACTCTTAATGAACTAAATTCAGGAGCAAAGATTTTACTATTTCCAAACCAAAATGATTTACTAGGATTAACAGTTGGCGGATTATTTACACCCGATTACTGGAACTATAAAATGTTTAAAGGGATTTCAGAAAATAACAATAAACCGGTATCTCCCGGAACCATGGGTATTCTGACAAACCCTTATTCACCGCTTTTTAAAACATTTCCTACCGAATTTCATAGTAATTGGCAATGGTGGCCAATCGTAAAAAAAAGCACCCCTTTTATCCTCGACAATGCACCTGAAGGTTATAAGCCACTGGTACAGGTAGTCGATAATATTGAGCGCAACCATAAACTGGGATTAATATTTGAATTTGCTGTTGGTAATGGAAAACTACTTGTTTGCATGTCTGACCTTCAATCGATACAAGACAAACCCGAAGCCAGGCAATTATATCAAAGCATCCTGACTTATATGTCTTCCAAGGATTTTAATCCGGAAACAGAACTTACAGTTATTGAACTTAAAAATTTGTTTTCAAATAAAATTGCTACAAGGCAAATAAAAACAATTGGAAATATTTCGTATGAATAACTGTAACAAGCAGTAAAATGGGTTACATACAGATTCTTGCCATCATTATTAATTTTTTTAACAATCCAAAAAGAAACTAATGAAATGGCTAAAATTAAGATAGGAAGTACAATTCCACTATTCACACTCAATGACCAGAATGGAAATACCTTTAATATAAATTCAGTTATTGGTAAAAAGAATCTGGTATTGTTTTTTTATCCAAAAGACGACAGCCCTGGTTGTACCAAAGAAGCCTGCTATTTCCGCGACCAGTTTGAAGCCTTCACTGATGCTAATGCTGTTGTAATTGGTATAAGCGGGCAGTCGGTTAAAAGCCACAAACAGTTTGCTGAAAAGTTCAACCTTAACTACACCTTATTGAGCGATAAGGGAAATGAACTCCGAAAACAATTTGGCATATCGACCGACTTTTTTGGATTACTTCCGGGCCGTGTTACCTATGTTATTGATAAATCAGGAAAAGTGGTCTATACTTTTAATTCACAAATAAAGGTTCTTGAACATGTGGATGAAGCACTTTCAGTTCTTGAAAAACTTAATTGATATTGGCGAAAGTTTACCTACAAACAAAACACTTTCCTAATTCAGAATTGAAAATTCAACATTTAAAATTAATCAGTAATCCAGGCTTTTTCTGCTTTTTCAGGAGAATAAACAATCAAATCATTTGCGTTAACTTCATATCCTGCTATTGGATTTAAAATCCTGACTATTACTTCATGTGATTGATTCTTCAATTGATATTTCCATGTGATTTCATGCCTGCGTTTACTAAATTCAGGTGACATGGTAAACTTTTCCGGTTCGCCACCGTCAATAACCATTTCCAATTCCATTACTACATTATCAGCTGTGTTAATAGTTTTATTAACTCCTCCGGTTAGTACAAACCCATTTCCTTCAAAAGTAATCCGGATTTCTGTGTTCTCGTTATTTAGTTTTTTGTGTACTCCCGTCCTTGCTTTTGGAAAATGGCCCTCAAATCCTTTTTCCATAGCAACCGGTACTATTTCAGAAACCGGAATTGTAATATTTTCGCCATCAATTGTGGCACTGTTTTTTTCCAGAATTTGCATAGCATGATCATACCCCATTTTATATACATCGTTTAATGACATTGTTGTGTAGCGGAAATCCATGTCTTCAACAGGGTATACAGGTTTTTTCCATAATTCAGGAATATTTGAATAACCCATCATTGTACCCAGGATTCCACCAGCACTTGCCGGGTTACAGTCAGAGTCTTGCCCACAACGGGTTGAAATTTCCATGGTGGCAGAAAAATCACCTTCACCGTAAAGTAATCCAATCACAATATAAGCTGCATTTATTTTAGCATCGATATTAAAATCGGCAAAAACCCCATCGGGGCATCCAATATCAGCCGACCATTTTTTTTCAACTTCAAACCAGTTTTGTTTCCAATCGCCAGGATATTGTTTATGCCATGAAATTACATCAGCAATACATTTATAAAAATCAGATTCAGCCGGGATTGCTTTTAAAGCCTCGTAAACAATATATTCGACATCATCAGAAATAAAAGCAAGTGAATACATGGCAGCCACATAAACACCACCATACCAACCATCTCCATAATTCATAATATGCCCTACCCTGTCGCAAATTTCAGATGCCTGATTTACCAGGCCAGGAGCCATCAATCCCGCAAAATCTGCTTCAATCTGAAAATCGATATCATCGGAATGTGGATTGTACAGCCAATGCCCCGATTCGGGTGGCATTATTCCGTTTAGTATATTATAACGAGCCGCTTGATTGGCATGCCACAACATATATTCAGCATTTGCAAATGCAAGTGCATGTGATGCTGCAGGTGCATCTATTCCCTCTTTTTCGAATATATCAACAAAAGTGAGGTCCATATACACATCATCGTATAATCCTGGTGCATTTTCATAATACCATAAACAACGGCCTTCGTCCCATGGGATTGCAACATAATCCTTGATCATTGAACCTTTATACTGGAATTCGGTGGGGCCACCAAACGTACATCCAATTACCTGCCCAGCCCAGCCACCTTTAATTTTATCCTGAAGTTCAGTTTTAGAGATAGTTGTATTTATTTCAGTTTGGGTAGAAGTTTTTGTTTTATTATTGCATGCAGAAAATAAGATTGCAAGCAAAACAATGAATGTAAGTTTACTCATTTTAGTTTTTATTTAGTTAGGAAGGAAAGGTAAAAAAGTTTTTTTGATTTTTCAGAATTTTTAATCGAAACGGATATTAACAACATCACCCTCTTTCCATTTTTTAGCAATTTTGCAATATTCACCTGGAATAGCATGATAATAAACTTTTTTTACTTCAACTTCGGCTTTATTAACCCAGGAAGGTATTCGGATATACAATTCAATATACCTTTTTTCCACCATTTCAAACTTTAAATCAATTGTTCCATATTCGTTTGAAACAAGCTGTTCAATTTCAGCCTCACCTCCTAAAGTGTGTTTGTATTTTATGCTTGAATCAAAAAATAAGTTGAAATAAATATGGTCTACATCTTTAGTGAATATAAATGGAGAAATACTATTTATCAATGATTGTTTTAATCCGCTGTTTTCATAAATGGCCAGAATTCGTTCAAGCTCTTCAGCATAAATTGTATTCCCTGTTATTGATAATAATTCTGCTGATGATTTAATCCAGGGTACGATAAAAGTTGAATCATAATTAATTCCCGAACTATAAATCAATTGCCATTTATTTATGCAAGATTCCAGGTTTTCACTGTTTTTCGTTTGATCAAATAAATTTAGGCTATTTGTTAATTCAGAAATTAATATTTCAGTATTACTAATATTATTACTGGGTAAACCTTGAACATTATTTGCCGGGTTGGGTGAATGCAGAAAACCTGCATTTATTGCAAGTTCAACCTGATCAGCAGGAAATGGCTCGGATTTATTTTCAGTGGCTTGATTTTCTGTTAACCCACATCCTGAAAGAATTGCTAAAATAAAAATGGCTCCTAAAATAAACTTCATTAAATCCGATTTAAAAAATTCCAATAATTAACTAACACCTTTTTCAATCGCAAGTTCAATAAAAAAAAGAGAATCTCGTATTTATATTATTTTTTTCAATAAACCTATTTTGAATTGTACATATTTAAATTTAATCCTATATATTTGTTGCTAAATTAATAGTAACGATCATGAGAATTAACATTTCAATTACCGCGGTGATTACGCGGCCTGATCTATTCTAAATCGGGCACTCAGAGATCTATTATTAATTTTTTCATTTATTTTCACGGTTAAATATATTTATCATGTCTGACAAAAGGAATTCTTATTTGTCGATAGCACAACTTAAAAACGTTAGTATCAAACAGCTCCGGTTAGATGTTAAAGAAGCAATCTCAGGCACCGACCGCGATTTTACAACAACCAGCCTGGGCAGGGCAATTTTTATTCTAGCAGTACCCATGGTCCTTGAAATGATCATGGAATCGGTATTTGCAGTAGTCGATATTTTCTTTGTTTCAAAACTGGGTGCCGATGCAGTTGCAACTGTTGGTATTACCGAATCGGTAATGACAATTGTTTATGCATTGGGCGTTGGGTTGAGCGTTGCAACAACAGCTCTGGTTTCAAGGCGGATTGGCGAGAAAAAGAAAAAGGAAGCCGGTGTTGTGGCTTTTCAGGCAATAATGGTTGGTTTTTTAGTTTCATTTTTTATATCAATCCCTGGATTTTTATTTGCCAGGCCATTTCTGAAAATTATGGGTGCAACAGACCTGATGGTGCAGGAATATTTCTGGTACCCTGCGATTATGTTCGGTGGCAACATGGTTATTATGCTCCTTTTCATTATTAATGCTGTTTTCAGAAGTTCCGGTGATGCTGCTATTTCAATGCGCATAATGTGGGTTGCCAATATTATTAATATAATTCTCGATCCTTTATTAATATTTGGAATAGGCCCTTTCCCTGAATTAGGGATTATGGGTGCTGCAATTGCCACAAATATAGGACGTGGGCTGGCAGTAATCTATCAGTTTTATATTCTTTTTAAAGGCAACCGGAGAATTAAACTTTACTTCGATAGTATAAAAATCAAAATAACAGTAATGGTTAAACTTTTGAAGCTATCCGCAGGAGGAATTCTTCAAAACCTGATAGCCACCTCAAGTTGGATATTGCTGGTACGTATCATTTCAGTTTCAGGGCCAGATGCGCTGGCAGGTTATACCATTGCCATCAGGATTATAATTTTTATGATATTACCAGCATGGGGATTAAGCAATGCAGCTTCAACCCTGGTTGGGCAAAACCTGGGAGCAAAACAGCCGGACAGGGCTGAAAAATCGGTTTGGATAACAGGCTATGTAAATATGGCTTTTATGGGTTTTGTTGGCCTTGTATTAATTATGATACCTGATTACGCCATCCGATTATTTATTGACGACCCAGCAGTGATTGAAAACGGTGTAAAAAGCCTGAGGATAATTAGTTATGGATTCTTGTTTTATGCATTAGGAATGGTACTGGTTCAGGGATTTAACGGAAGTGGAGATACTATTACACCTACCAAAATTAATATTTTTTGTTTCTGGCTGATTGAAATACCATTGGCATATTTTTTAGCAATTGTATTAAATATGGGAATAGTTGGAGCTTGTTTATCAATTGTTATTGCCGAATCGGTACTTGCTTTAACGGCCTGGATACTTTTCAGAAAAGGAAAATGGAAATTGAGGGAAGTGTAGTTGTAGGCAGTGACCAGTGAACAGCAAATATCAAGTATCAGGTATTGAACATGTTGTTACTTTTTTTGTTTGAGTAGCAAGTCATCCTGAGCCTGTGGAAGGATAATTTTTCTCTCCTTACAATTTGGTTCGACAGGTTCACCATGACAATTGATTATTTAAATAAAGACATTGAAAAAATTTGCTATTGAAATTAAATGGGGAGTCATTTTTATGATAGTATCATTGCTCTGGATGCTCCTTGAAAAACAATTAGGCTGGCATGATGAGTTAATAAGCAAACATGCAACCTACACTAATATTTTTGCCATACTTTCAATTATCTTATTCGCACTTGCACTTTTTGACAAACGTAAAAATTATTACAATGGAAAGATGACTTGGTTACAAGGTTTTCTGGCAGGATTGGGCATAACAGTTATTGTGGCCGTTTTAAGCCCGCTGGGGCAATATATTACCAATACTTTTATATCGCCTGAGTATTTCCCGAATGTAATTGATTATTCAGTAGAATCAGGGAAAATGACGCTGGAACAGGCCGAAAAATATTTTAATCAATAATGATAAAAAAGCAGCATCTTAATGCTGCTTTTTTATTGCATTTCCCTATTCCTTATTTTACTTTTCCTAAATTTAGCCAACAGTTTTAATCCAACTAAAAAAATGAAAATCTTTATTACTGTTTTAGGTTTTATTTTAATCACGTTGAATACATATTCTCAGTTGAATCCATCCCTCTCAAATAAAATTGAAGGAATGTTGATTGGCTCGGCAATTGGGGATGCGGCCGGTGGCCCGGTTGAGTTTGTTCAACCGATTAAGCGAAGCCACTGGTGTACAGTTGATCAAATAATTACTTCCGAAGGAATTAAAGAGCTTGGAGGATTATTCAAACTACGCCCCTACCCTAAAAAAACGGAACCCTTTGCACAATGGGAAGACTATGCACCTGAAGGAACCATAACTGACGATACACGTTTTAAACTAATATTTTTTAATTGTTTAAAAGAGAATAAGGGTAAATTAACTCAGCCAAAATTTGCCCGCTCCGTGCTTAATTTCAGAGAAACCCTACCCGACAAGTACAGGGATAATTATGATGATTGGATTCCCGAAATAGAATATGCAACCCGCTGGGCACTTGGCGAGCGTGAAAATGCTTACCCTGTTGAAAGAATTTGGGGAGGGATTCCAACGATGGAGGGCCAGATGCCATTTCTACCCATTGCTGCATTATTTCCGAATAACCCTGATTCAGCTTATTTGAAAACATATGAACTCGGATATTTTGATATTGGGATAGCAAAAGATATAAATTCAGCGCTTGTGGCCGGTTTGTGTGGAGCCCTTCAACCTGAAGGTTCGTGGGAGTTAATAGAAAAAACAATGCTGGAAACCGATCCATACAATTATTCGAAAGTACTATACGTTCAAAGGCAATTGGAGAAATGGATTAAACATTCACATTATTTGGTTCAAAAAGCCAACGGTAATATCAACAAACTTTTCTATTTACTTGAAACTGAAATTGAAACTGTAACATGGTGGGAAACGTGGGTCCCGCTTGTTGTGGTTTTAGCTTGTGCTGAAATTGTAAATTACGATCCAATGGCATCGATGCAGTTAATGATGGAATTTGGGCATGATACTGATTCGTATGCTCAGGTTATGGGTGCTTTTATGGGAGCCATTCATGGAAAAAATATATTTCCTGAAGAAATTAGAAATACGGTAAATATAAGGATGAAAGAACAATTTGGGCAGAATATTAACGATTGGATGTTACTTATTAAAAAGTATGGTAGGTTAAACTAAATAAACCAATATTTTTGCAGGTAAATTCAAAAACTTAAAAATATCTCAGATGAAATATTTAAATTCCTTTTTAATTGTAATAATGGTGTTGATTATCGCATGTAAACCCTCAGAGTATAAAGATTTTGATAAAGGATTATATGCAAATCTTGAAACTAACAAAGGCGAAATCCTGATTAACCTTGAATTTGAAAAGGTACCTGTTACGGTAGCGAACTTTGTTTCGCTGGCAGATGGGACAAACATAAATGTAAACGATTCATTAAAAGGGAAACCATATTATAATGGATTGGTATTTCATAGGGTAATAATAGATTTCATGATTCAGGGAGGTGATCCTCAAGGAACGGGATCTGGCGGCCCCGGATATAAATTTATTAATGAATTCCCAAAAGATGAAGAAGGTAATTTGATATTGAAACACGATAGTGCTGGAGTGTTATCCATGGCTAATGCCGGGTCTGGCACTAACGGAAGCCAGTTTTTTATTACTCATAAACCAACCCCCTGGCTGGATGGAAAACATACTGTTTTTGGGAAGGTCATTGATGGGCAATCTGTGGTAGATTCTATAATGGCTAATGATACAATTAATTTTATAGAAATTATTAGAATTGGTAGTAGTGCGAAAAAATTTGATGCAGCAAACGTGTTTAATGGTCATTTTGAAGAAGAAGAAGCTAAAATTATTGCAAAAGAAAATCAACTTAAAGACATAAAAAATGATAAGAAAAAATCTTTTGAAGAAAATAAAGCTCAGGCTAAGGAATTAGTATCGGGATTAAAATATATAATAACCAGTTCAAATAATGGACAGATTCCATCGATTGGCGAAAATGTGAAAGTAAATTATGCTGGATATTTTACCGATGGAGGTTTATTTGACAGCAATTATAAAAGTATTGCCGAAAAATATGGTGTATACGATAACAGAAGGGACGACGAGGGAGGGTATGCCCCATTTACAACTGTATATGGCCCCGATGCGAGGCTTATCGCTGGTTTTAAAGAAGGGCTGCAGTATATGAAGGTTGGTGATAAAGCTATGCTGTTTATACCCTCTGATTTAGGCTATGGCCCTGATGGTGCAGGTGATGTAATTCCACCTAATTCAGACCTGGTATTTGAAGTGGAAATTGTTGAAATAGTGAAATAAATAAAGGGGTTATAGTTCAATATTACTTTTTATAAAAACTTAGTGCAAAATATGAAAACCAAAGGACTAATTCTTTTCATACTTACATGTTCTTTATTTGTCAAGTCTCAGAATTTAAATCTCGATCAGAAAAAAGCTGATTACCTTTATCATTTTGCTTATGACTGTATTGATCAGGAATATCCAAATAAATTAGGGCAGGTTTTAGGTGATGAAAGTTATTTGGCTCCCCCACGTGAACTTCATCCGGCGTTTTATGGATGTTTCGATTGGCATTCTTCTGTGCATGGGCATTGGACTTTGGTAACACTTCTTTCTGAATTTCCTAAATTTGAAATGAAAGAAGAAATTCTGAATAAATTAAAATCTAATATCACTAAAGAGAACATCCTGAAAGAAATTGCATATTTTGATGATGAGCATAATAAAAATTACGAAAGGACTTATGGTTGGGCATGGTTGCTTAAATTGGATGAAGCCCTGCGTGAATGGGATGAGCCAAATGCAGAAACCCTTCATCAAAACCTTTTACCGCTGGTGAATTTAATCTCAGGAAAATTTTCTGGATTCCTGGATAAACTTACTTACCCTATTCGTGTGGGAGAGCACACAAACACCGCCTTTGGGATGTCGTTTGCTTATGATTATGCCAGGAAATATGATCAGGTTTTAGCTCAAAAAATTGAGGAAAAAGCAAAAGAATATTATTTAAATGATTTTGAGTGTCCACTAAACTGGGAGCCCAGTGGTTTTGATTTCCTCTCCCCTTGCCTGCAAGAGGCATCGCTTATGCAAAAAGTATTACCGCAACCTCAATTTATTGAATGGCTTGATGAATTTTTACCCAAATTCCGGGAAAATCCGGAAGGCTTTCTTGAAATAGCTGTTGTTACTGATCGAAGCGATGGCAAACTCGCCCATCTGGATGGTTTAAATTATAGCCGGGCCTGGTGCCTTTTTGAAATGGGCAATTCGTTGAATAATCAAAAAATGAAAAAACTTGCTGTCAACCATTTTAATTACAGTTATGAAAAAATGGATTCAGGTGAATATGCAGGTGCCCACTGGCTTGCTTCATTTGCCCTTTATGCACTGATTAAATCTGAATAGGTACTTTGCGAACCTTTGCGATACTTTGCGTGAAATTTTATATTGTCATAATCATTCAACCATATATAAATGGCTATCGCTTCTAAGAATCATTTTACCTGAAACAAAAGCAGGAGTAGCTTTAACAGAACCTTCAATTTGATTTTCAGCAACAATATTTAATTCTTCACCTGGTTTTACTATGGTTGTTTTACCTTTTACATTGTTAAAATAAATATTGCCTGCTGCAAAAATTGGAGAAGCATTATAATTTCCCTCAAATTCTTCTTTCCAAAAAACATTACCAGTTTTAGCATCCAAACAACTAGCCATTCCACGTTCTTCAACCATATATATTTTGCTATCGACAATTACCGGAGTAGAAAGTTGCGGTACATCTTCCTCTGTCCACCATATTAACCCTGATTCTGTAATATCTCCTTCAAGAGATGGATCGACTGCGTACATGCGGGAGAAATATGGTGTGCCTTCGCTCAGCACCCATCCTGAATTTATATAAATAATGCCATCATAAAATATCGGCATAACAACAGTTGAATCTTCGCCATAAATAAAGCGCCAAACCTCTTCTCCGGTATTAACATCGTAAGCAATACAAGCTTGTGCTCCATTACTTATTAATAGATCTTTCCCATCGATATTTATTACAATTGGTGTTACATATGCTTTATGAAAAGTTGATTGTACATCATTATGGATTTCTTCCGGGCGTTCTGTTTTCCATATGGTTTCACCGGTTTTCTTATTCAAAGCTATTATATATTGAACATCAGTGCCCTCTATATGAAGAATCAGCATATTTTTATATAAAATTGGTGATGACGCAGCTCCCTGCATATGGTCACATTTTAAATCGTTCCGTTCCCAAACAATTTCCATAGTCTTTGTATTTATGCAAGCTGTTCCATTAGTTCCATAATGTGCGTAAAAAAATCCTTTTTCAATACATGGTGTTGATGATGCATATGAGTTTGTGCCGTGTATCCTTCCCGGGTTTTCAGGTTTAAACAATGTAAATTCTTTTAAAAGATTACCATCCTTAAAATCATAACACATTGCAAACATTTCTTTACCATCTCGGGTTGCAGAAGTCACCCAAATTTGATTTCCATATATTACAGGTGATGACCACCCCACTCCTTTAACTTCACTTTTCCATATTACATTTTCGGTTTCACTCCAGTGTAATGGTGCTACATTTGTTTGTGCGTGACCATCAAATGTAGAACCTCTAAGATGGGTCCAATTTTCTGATTTTGGGGAACAAGCAACGATTACAGACAATAAAGTAGATACCAATAAAATGTATAAAATGCTTTTCATATAACTTGGATATTAATTTACAATTATGATTTAGGTTTATTTTTTGATCTTTTTTTCCATCGTTCACGGGCAAATTTCTGAAGGTCTTCCACTTCATCAGATTCATCCATTATTTCAAGTCCAAGTAATGTTTCAAAAACATCTTCCATACTTGCCAATCCAACAATACTTCCGAAACTATCAGTAACCATTACTATGTGAATCTTATTCCTGATCAAAAAATCCAAAAGGTCTGAAACCGGCATAATATCTTCAACAAACAATACTTCCATTTTTATTTCAGCTGCCTTTAGTTTATGTTTATCCTCGGCCAGGTTTTGCAACAAACTATCTTTCAGGATAATTCCGGTAATATTATCCGGTTCATTTTTGTAAACCGGGATTCTTGAATAAGGCAAGGGGTTATGTTTTTTAAAAATATCCATTAATGTCAGGTCTTCATCTATTGAAAGAACAACAGACCGGGGAGTCATAATATTTCGAACATGCTTTTTCTGCAAGCGAATCAAATTCTGAATAATCGAAGATTCCTCTTTATCAATTACTCCACTTTGTAAACCAGCCAGAGCCATGGCTTCGATATCAGCTCGGCTTAATACACTTTGCCCTTTTTTATTAGAAATCGATCCGGTTATCATTATACTTAACCATACAAAAGGAGCCAAAATAAT
Source organism: Mariniphaga sp. (assembly GCA_013203525.1). Taxonomy (GTDB): domain Bacteria; phylum Bacteroidota; class Bacteroidia; order Bacteroidales; family Prolixibacteraceae; genus JABMQB01. Next base: position 4,974 of record JABMQB010000136.1, on the reverse strand, counting down.
CATTAGTATTTTTAAAGACCTCACCGTAAAAGGAGTCAATAATTTCCACCAGTTTGCTCCAATTGTTTTAGGAATTATCTCGGATAATATAAGAATTGCCAAGGTCATTAATGCGGCAATAATCGATTCGAAAGATATATCAACAAAGGACAGTTTAATTAAATGTTCACCAAAAAGTTTTCCAGCCTGCACACCAACTCCAATTGCTCCAACAGTATGAGCAATTGTATTAAGGGTAAGAATAGCAGACAATGGCCGGTCTATATCTTCCTTGTATTTTTTTAATAATTTACCTATTGCTGGCTTTTCGGTTAGCATTCGGGCAGAATAACTTGGAGTAATACTCAGCAAGACAGATTCCCACACTGAACACATAAAAGAAAACACAATTGATAAACAGAAAAATAAAATTAAAAGTCCCATAGTTAATCTCAAAGTTCGAAAAAAAATCCGTTGTTTTAAATCTACGATTTTATCTTTACAAAAAATTTAAAACAATGAAGAAAATTCTTTTACTTGGCTCAGGAATGGTGGCAAAACCTCTGGTAGATTATTTGCTTGAGCATAAATTCAACCTTACAATTGCTACAAGGACTAAATCGAAAGCAGAAAAGTTAATCAGAAACAGAAATAACGGAACAGCCATAGCCTGGAATATAGAAGACACAGTTGCGTTGGAAGGGTTTATAGTTGAACACGACCTGGTTGTGAGCCTCTTGCCATATACCCATCATGTTACTGTGGCAAAACTATGCATAAAGTATAAAAAGAATATGGTGACTACATCTTATGTATCACCTCAAATGGAGGAATTGGATAGTGTTGCAAAAAAGTCGGGAATTATTATTTTAAATGAAATTGGTGTTGATCCGGGTTATGACCACATGACAGCTATGAGTATTATTGATAAAGTTCATTCTGAAGGAGGAAAAATAAAGGAATTCTATTCTCTCTGTGGCGCATTGGCTGCGCCAGAGCATGCTGACAATCCATTTAAATACAAATTCTCATGGTCGCCTAAAGGAGTTGTTATGGCTGGCAATAACGGGGCAAAATACCTCAAGGATAGAAGTATTGTTGAAATTTCTACTAAAAATCTTTTTAAAAATCCCCTGCAAATTGAATTTCCTGAAGTGGGATTAATGGAAGTTTATCCAAATCGGGATTCACTGTCATATATTGATATTTATAAATTACCTGAAATTGAAACGATGTATCGGGGAACATTCCGATATCCAAACTGGTGCGAAAGTATGGATGCGATAAAGGCAATAAACATGGTTAGTTATGAAAAACTGAATTTCGAAGGGAAAACCTATGCCGATGTAACAGCACTTCAGATTGGAGAAAAAGCTGATAATATAAAAGAACAGGTTGCATTGAAGCTTGGTATTCAAACAGATAGTTTAGCAATTGAATCAATGGAATGGCTCGGGTTATTCAGTAATCGCAAGATCCCAATAAAAGAGGGTTCAACATTTGACCTTACTTCCGATCTGATGCTGGAAAAAATGATGCTTCCTGAAAATTCACGAGATATGGTTATAATGATGCATTCATTCCTGGTTGAAAAATCCGATGGTTCAAAAGAAGTGATTAAATCGAGATTACTTGATTTTGCGACAGATAAAGATACGTCAATTGCACGTACTGTAGCCTTGCCTGCTGCCATTGCAGTGGAAATGATTTTAAAAGGTGAGATAAATGAAACGGGAGTACATATTCCAGTGAAGAAATCAATTTATAAGCCGGTGCTTCAAAAACTCAGGCAAATGGGCATAGAAATGGAAGAGGAATTTGGTTTGCCAGCAAATGAAAAACTTAATTAAATTAGTCTTTTTGTAAAGAACCTTTATGTTTCCATGTAATAAATACCTGGGTTGTAATCCCACAAATAATGAAATTTATTCTAAAGATGGTGAATTGGAATATTGGATTTGTGAAGATTGTAATTTGATTTGGCGCTCATCCAATTCGATGCATATTACCAAAGATTATGGCCAAACATATTTCGATTCAAAAAAGTATGCTTCAAAACGTAAACATAAAGTCAAAAAATCGGGGTGGTTACTGGATATTGCTCTTGGTTTTAAGCCCCACATAGTTAATATGTTGGAAATCGGATGCTCTTTGGGCTATACGCTTGAAGCTGCAAAACAAAGGAATATAATTGCTTTAGGAACTGATATCAGTAAGTATGCAGTTAATTATTGCTGTAGTTTAGGATTAAATGCGGAAAATAAATCGAACGAAAATTTATTAAACGAACAGCAGTCATTTGACCTGATATTTATGCAGCATGTTTTGGAGCATTTCCCTGATCCCTTTGAAATTCTTTTTAAATGCAATCAATTACTAAATAAAAATGGATTAATATTTTTGATGGTTCCAAACTCTAATTACAGAAATGCAAAAAAGTTAAAAGAACAACACCGCTATTACTCTATAAATAGTGTTGGATCTGAACACTATGTATATTTCAACTACACAAATTTGAATATTTCTTTACAAAATACCGGATTTAAGCCTATACAAAATAATTACCCATCATTAATAAAGGGTAAAAACAATCCTGAATTTCTGGTTAATAGAATTTTTAGAAAAAGTTTGAGTTTATTTGATTCCGATCAGGAATTACTGCTAGTTGCTCAAAAAATTTAAACCTTCAATTTAAGATATTTCAAAAATTCATCTCTTACCGAACGATCATTAAATTTACCTGAATACTCCGCGGTTACTGTACTGCTACTTTCATCCTGTATCCCTCTTGCCGAAACACACATATGTTTTGCATTAATAACAACTGCTACATCTTCAGTATTTAAAATCTTTTTGAGTTCATCGGCTATCTGAACAATAAGGCGTTCCTGAACTTGTGGCCTGCGGGCAAAATAATCAACAATACGATTTATTTTTGAGAGCCCAATAACCTGGCCGTTTGAAAAATATGCAACATGAGCCTTGCCAACAATAGGAAGAAAATGATGCTCACAGGTTGAATTCATATTAATATTCTTTTCAACCAACATTTCACCGTATTTAAACTTATTATCAAATACTGAAATTTTTGGTTTATTTTCAGGATTCAGGCCGTAAAATATTTCTTTAACAAACATTTTTGCAACTCTGTGAGGAGTCCCCCGAAGGCTGTCATCATTTAAATCAAGGCCCAGCGTTTCCATAATACCTGTAAATTTATCTTCAATTAGCAGAACTTTTGCTTCATCGCTTAAATCAAAAGCATCTTCACGCATTGGAGTATCAATTGATGTTGCAATATGGTTATCACCAATTAAATCGAAACCATCTAATTCATCAACTTCAATATGTATTTTACCGTTTTGTTTTCCGTTCACCGGCTTAAATATTATTTCGTTTTTCATTATAACAAATTTCTTTTTACTAGCAATAACAGACTACAAGGTATGTTGTTCAATGATTATTGGCTATTAATGAACAAAATGAATGCATCAACTTTATTCATTTAAATAAATAATTCATTATAAATGTTTTATAGAACATAGTGAGTTTATTTCTATATAAAAAATGACAACTTCATTATATAATTGAGCAGGCTGAACAAAAAAATCATTTTCGTGTTTTAATAATTAAGTGTATAAATGAATTAAAACGAAGATGTTATGAAACCCAAACAATCTTTAATTTCAACAAAAAAATATAAAATATATCCTGAATATAATTTTGGTGTTGCCAAACTTGCACCTTGCGAATATTCTATTGATGAAATATATCAGTTTGCGAAAGAATTCAGGGAAGATAAAAACTTTCCTTCTGTTCATTATATGTTAACTGATCTTCGGAGGCTGTAAATTCAATTTTGGATTAGTTCAAATTAAAAAGATGATTAATCTGGTTAAAGAATATTCAAAAAAGGATAATCAAAAGATAGGTGTTTATATGATTGATTCACCAATGGAATCAGCATATGTGAAAATCTTTTTCAAGGCATTACAAAAAGGCCGAGATTATTGTTTAACGCAGGGAAAAGCATATTCACTACTGCAACTCAAAGTATCATATGATAAATTTCAGGACTTGATCAATATTTGATTTTTAATCCACCCCTTTCACTTTCATCTTAATTGTATAAACCGAAGTTCTGGCTGTTATAAAAAGTGTTTTACGTTTCTTTCCACCAAAACAGACATTGGAAGGGCCTTCAGGAACTTCTATTTCATTAATCAGTTCACCTTTTGGTGAATACACCCATACTTTTCTGGAAGTAAGATAAACATTTCCTCTGTTATCAATTGTCATTCCATCGGAGCCATTAGGGGCAAAAAATGTTTTGTTTGCCAGGCTGCCATCTTCCTGAATATCATATTTCCAGGTTTTCCGGTCATTAATATCAGCTACATAAAGTATTTTACCATCGGGGGTGCCAATTAAACCATTGGGTTGTTTGTAATCATCGATTACCCTGCTAATTTCTCCTTCAGGGCTGAGGTAATATACTCCCCTCACCTCTTGTATTTCCTTATGTCCCTCAGTCCACCAACCTCTATGATAATATGGGTCTGAAAAATAAATTCCACCGTTTGGTGTTATCCATAAATCATTGGGGGCATTTATGTGTTTACTATCATATAATCCCTCAAAGATGGTGGTAGCTATTTTATTATCATCAAAAACAACCAGTTGGTTGTGTAGGTCGGCACACGCTATAAGTTTTCCTTCATCGTTAAAATACATTCCATTCGACCGCCCTGTTCCTTCTAAATAAAGTGAAACACCTTTCTTCTCATCCCAGATGTGTATTTTATCATTAGGCTGATCGGTGAAATAGACTCTCCCATCGGGAGCAACAGCCGGGCCTTCAGTAAAAGCAAATCCAGAACCAGCCTTTGTAATTGTGGCGTTCTTTGCAATAATCGGTTTTTTATTTTGTGAAAAGGCTGTAACAGAAAAGATTATAAATGCTGCAAACAGGTATTGTTTTTTCATATTTAATAT
>JABMQB010000135.1 GCA_013203525.1 Mariniphaga sp. | reverse complement strand
GTAACATTCGCTCTGTTGTTTTCAATGGAATTTAACTTTACTAGGATATCATAATATCCATCTCCGGATACTTCAAACATTCTTTCATCGCCAACTATTAATGTTGCTTCTTGGGGGGTTGAAGAGATGTTTATTGTTGCTGTTGTGGTTGTTAGCTTGGTAACCCCGACATAATGGTTTAGAGTTTCTACTTTCACTTTTAATCTTTGTCTTACTTGAAGTGTTTTTGTAAAAGAGTTTCTAATTTAGTAGGGTAAACTTAAACAATAAATTATATCGTGCCATGGAAAATATTTTGAAATTCCTCTCCGGGTTAAATAAAAACAATAATCGTGAGTGGTTTAACGATAACCGTAAACAATATGAAGAAAGCCGTGATAAAATGCTTTTTTATACCGAAGTATTTATTAATGAAATCAGAAAATTTGATGCTGACATTCCTGTGGTAAATCCTAAAGAATGCCTATTCCGAATATTCAGGGATGTGCGATTCTCGAAAGATAAACGACCGTATAAAATTAATATGGGAAGCTTTATTGCTAAAGGTGGAAGAAAAAGTATGCGCGCAGGTTATTATTTTCATATTGAGCCAGATGGAAATTTTGTGGGTGGAGGAATTTATATGCCACCAGCGAAACCTTTAAAAGCAATCAGAACAAGCATATTTGAAAACCCTGATGAGTATATTAAACTCATAGAAAACAAAAAATTCAAAAAAATATTTACAGAATTTCATGGAGAAAAATTAAAGACTGCACCTAAAGGTTTTCCAAAAGATTTTGAGTACATTAATTTGTTGCTTCCAAAATCGTATGCCTTTGGTCATCAATTAGATGAAAGCATTGTTGTAGGTAATGATTTCATAAAAGAAACAGTAAATATTTATACAGAATTAGCTCCAATTAACAAGTACTTAAATAATGCTCTCGATAAATATTGATAAAATAATTAAATATTAAGGGTTACCTTTTTAAGTATACAGGGATTTATAAGTATATGACCCTTATTATTTATCTTTCCAATTCCAATGATACTACCCGGTACCCCATACCGGGTTGTTTTTTGCTCTTTTGTTAACCATTCAATTCTGCAACAATTCTTGCTATTCGATCCACTGCATCATCTAACTGTTCAATACTCTCAAATCCGATAGTCATACAATCTACATTCCCGCTTTTAATAACATAATTCAAAGATTTTTCGCGTTGCTCTTCTTCAACCAATCTTCCACACCCAAATATTTTCATTCCAACCACACCTTTGCCATTCTTTTTAGCTGTTTCCAGTACCGGCATTACTTCATCAGGTGATCCATCCATACGAGAACCATCATGGTTTATCCGGGCTTGTACAACATCAACCCATGGACTTGTTGAAGCCACTTTTAAAGCATCCAGATTATGGCATGAAACCCCAATTTTTTTAATAATCCCTTTTTCTTTTGCTTCTAAAAAACCATCCATATATTTTTTATATTCCGATGTCCACTCTCCATTTACCATACAATGAAGAAGTAAAACATCAATATAGTCTGTTCCAAGTTCTTTCCTGAATCGGTCGATACTGGTTTCAAAAGGTTCAGTTTTATACCAGTCCTGATGATCATAAACCATTACTTTGCTTAAAACAGTAATATCTTCACGATTATACTCCTTTAACACTTTCCCCACAAATTCATGGGTTCCGTACATGTCAGCTGTTTCAAAAAAACGCATACCTCTATCGTATGCATGTTTTGCCAGGTTCATAAAACTATCAAATCCAAGTTCTTTTTGATGTGAAGTCCTTCTGTAGCCAAACGATCCGGTACCTAATGCTAGCCGTGGTACTTTTAGCCCGGTTTCACCTAAGTTTACCTTATCAATTACTGCACTTCCTGCCATTGTAAAACTTAACTGGCTTAATCCTGAAGCAACAACTGCACCAGCTATACCTTTAGCACTCTGATTAATAAATCGCCTTCTGTCTATTCTTTTCATAATTGAATGGTTTAAGTTTTTGAATATACTAATTTGAGATGATATATAAAACCACCGTGTTTAAAATGAATACTTTAAATCAATAAAATGTTTACTTTTGCCCAAAATCAATTTATTAAGATAATGAGAAAGAGAATTATAATAATTATAGCAATTATTGCTTCCGTTTTTATATCAAATGCACAAAATATACAACTGCATTACGATATGGGCAAAGACCGGGGATATTTGACCTCAACCGTTGAAATGTTCAAACCCGATAATTATGGAAGTACTTTCTTTTTTGTTGATATGGATTATGGTGTTGGCGATGCAAAAGGTGTTAGCCTGGCATACTGGGAAATAGCAAGGGCTATAAAATTCTGGGATGCACCTGTAGCTTTTCATGTAGAATATAATGGTGGTTTTGGCCGTTGGCAAAGCGGAGAATTTTCAGGTGCATATGAAATTGAAGATGCATGGTTAGCTGGCCTTGAATATTCATTGGATGCAGAAGACTATTCCAAAGGATTCACAATACAAGCGCTTTACAAATATATCAGAGGAAAACACGATATGTCATTTCAATTAACCGGAGTTTGGTATGTAAACATGCTAAATGAAAAAATATCGTTTACTGGTTATGCCGATTTTTGGCGTGAGAATTTTTTCTATGGAGAAGAAAAAACCAAATACGTTCTTCAGGCAGAGCCGCAACTTTGGTATAATTTTTCAAAGAATATTGCTTTAGGTGGAGAGGTTGAAGTAGATTATAATTTTCTGAATAAAGGATGGAAATTTTTTCCAACAATTGGAACCAAAGTCACTTTTTAATCAAAATAATGTAATTTTTTACTTGCAACAATTTTTAATATTTTTGCAATGAAATGGGGATATTAACTCAGTTGGTTTAGTCCGCCAGTTGGCGGATGACAGGTAGAATGTTATTAACATTATGAATCTTGGTTTGAAGTATTAAAAATAGAAGGGTCGTTAGTTCAGTTGGTTTAGAACGCATGCTTGACAGGCATGAGG
>JABMQB010000134.1 GCA_013203525.1 Mariniphaga sp. | reverse complement strand
TCTATAATGTCCGAAAGTATAAATAAATATTAAAAATCACAAAACTTGTTTGACTTTATGTACTGTCACTAATTAAAATTTTTCATCATATTTCGTCCAGATATAATCCCCTAATTTCCAGGCTTCTTTTACAACTTCATCACCCCAGTTAATTGTATAATTAGTAAGAAATTCTATAGCTTTTTTTGGTTTTTTCTGATATAATTGTAATGCTTCGGCTTCAACACCTTTTTGGTCGTTGAATAGTTGTTGCTGAATAGGTTTCCAGACATTCTCAACATCATAACGCATGTCGCCCCAGCGCTGACATGCAAGAGTTCCTTGCCTGTTGAATGCCCACCATGCAGATTCGTGTGTAAAACCATTAGTTCGTCCCGGAGTTTTATATGGTTCAGGCAGATCAGTTACACTACAGTAAACAGGTATGTAAACGGAAGTTGCCACATTATCCATAGCAATCCATGCAACTCCTCCGACAGCATCCGGTAGCCAATCACGGCATTGAATTATGGTAGCATACATTGTATACCAGCGTGCAATACTTCTCTCGCCTCTCCAGCCCCAGCCGCCGTTAATCTTGAAAACCTTATTATCATCATAAGGCATTTGCGGATTAGCCAATGGAGAAATAATTGTTTTTCCGTTTTCATCGGTAACTGTAATATCTTTGATCATATTAAAAGGAGTATCTTCATAATAGTCCTGAAAAATCCTTACTAATATTTCCAGAGTAACCGGTTTATCAGGTTTTACAGAAAAAGGATAGTTTTCAGAATTAGGGTTTAATTTTAAAGATGGAGCAACTAAATCAAATACACGCCATTCTCTTCTTCTGGCAGCTAACGAAGTACGACCTTCAGGTGCATAAGCATAACAAAATTTAAAAGGACCTTGTTCGGGTTTCCACCAGCCGCTGTCTTTTGCCATCTGAAAAACATTTTCCGAAGCCATAAAATAATCAGGATTGCTTAAATCAATTTCCCTGATTGTACTTGCATTTGCATTAACTGAAAGATGGTCGTCAGGAACACGTTGAGCAACCCAAATTGCCCCAACGTTTCCTTTACCCGGACCTACAATCTCAAAATGCCATACTTCATTTTTATCAGCTATTGTCAGGCATTCTCCTTCGTCAATATACCCGTATTTTTTTGTTAATTCATCAGCCATTCTGATTGCATCCCTTGCAGTTGTTGTTCGCTCTGCCATAAGCTGAACAAGTGCCTGACAGTCAATCAAGCCGTTACTTGAATGTAAAATTCCCCTGCCTCCGAAAGTTGATTCGCCAATAGCAAGCTGATGGTCATTTATACAAGGATAAGCAGTATTTATAAAACCATAAGTATGTTCAACCTGTGGAATTTCTCCGATAAAATCATGATTGTATATTGGCATTGCAAAAGTATCGCATGAAACTCTTTTATAGATTGGTGTTTTCTCACCTGGTTTATGGTTTTTAGCAGGAATAACATTCATCCATGAGCGTGTCCTGTGGCTGTCGCATGTATGAGAAGTTATCACAGAGCCGTCTATTGTAGCTTTTTTTCCAACTGTTATGGAAGTACAGCCATCCGGAAAATTACCTTCCCAGTCGCTTTTATCTGTTTGTGAGAATACAGGGTTTAAAAATAAAATTCCAATAAAAAGGAATATTGAAACCGGAATTGAATAAAATTGATTTTTCATAATTTGTGAATTTTAAATTAATAAAGAAAAGCAAAAATAAAAAATTTTTGTCATCTTTCATATTCCGGTTTACAATTTAAATTAAGTATATGATTTTTCAAGTATATTAGTTTACTGAAATTGGAAATTAGAAATTAGGCATTATAACGAAAGTTCTTTCCTAATTTCTAATTTCCCATACTGGCTAATGAAACGAAGTAAATCCGTACGACTAAAAATCCGTATGGATGGACTTCGTGTCGCTTTTGTCTTTTGTCTTTATTACTACCATTTCCTGCTTGCCAGCGAAAACTTTGTAAATATGATAAATAAAGCAATAACACTTATAAAATAAATTATATCT
>JABMQB010000133.1 GCA_013203525.1 Mariniphaga sp. | reverse complement strand
TGAAGATACTTATTATATGCGGCATTACAAAGTCTAATTGGTATTAATCATATTTTCCGTATGATTATTTTAAACAAACATGCTTATAAACCTATTTTCGATTGGTTCTTTTTGCTTAAATTTATACCTCATCACGGCATAAAAGATATTCTCATAATGAACACAAGCAATCTAACACCCAATAATGAAATAAATTATTTGGATATTGTAATGAAAGGATATTCAAATCAAAATAACCGGGAACACTTAGTTAAATATTTCATAAGAGAATGCAAGAATGCAAAATTGAAATATTATGAATCGGATGAATTTTTCAGTGGATGTCTAAAAATAATTGAAGCATTTGAAAATGACATAAATATTAAAATACATAAAAGAAAAGTGGAATTACATTTCATGTTGAGCGCCGCCAAAAACAAGAATATTGAATATGGTAATGAGGACAATTCAAAAACCTATGAACAACGATGCAATGATACAATTTCATATTGCGAAACAGAACTAAAAGAACTGAGCAAAAATGATTATTATGTACATTTACCTTCAATAACTAACAATCTTGTTTTTGGCAATATGCCTTATGGGGTTGTTTTATTTATTGAGGATGCAATTATTACAGCATATCAAAAAATCCTAACAGAAAAAAATGAAGTAGAAAATTCTACTTCTCAAATTGCAGAAATAGATTTCAATCAAACATCACCTGACTACTTCTTAGAGAAAGCTTCTGAATTAGATTCAGCTTATAGGCAACCATTAGTTTTAAATAGGGATTTTATTACAAGGAATGAAAATCTTACAAAAGGTAATAAAATAGGTGAAGTTGGAACTATACTCCCAGACTGGCCAGAAAATCCAATAGAAGCTTTTGAATTATTCAAAAAATTTTACGCAAAAATCCAATATCTGCATGAAGTTTCTCATTTTTTACATTTATTTAAAAAATGGAATGAAGATGCTATTGGTCAGGAACAGGAAAAAATTAAAAAGTTCATAGTAGAAGCTAAAAAAATTGATCTGACCTCACTTTTTATGAAACACACCGTATTTGATGACAAAGAATTTTATTTACGTCTAATTCATAATTTTTATGACTCCCACAATATTAAAAACGATAGCCTTTCAGCAAGTAATGTATACGGTAAGTATATTTTATTTAAAGAGTTGTTAGAAAAAAAAATCAGTTCAAAACAAAAAGAAATAACAAATAAGCAAGAGGGAAAAAGAATTTTAAAGGTTGCCGATTGGTGTATAATTTTTCATTATTTAGAAAAAGGTGATGAGTTTGAAGATTCAAAAAAATCAAAAATTGACTTATACGATGAGTTTATTTCAGAAAATCAAATAATGGGTAACAATCAATTGACAACAGCAAAATATTTTAAAAGAAAATATCATATCATATGCAACAGAATAAACGGTAAGGAAGATGATATGAAAGAAGTTGTATTTTCTGACAGTAACCCCCCGTTACCCCCAGAAAGAATTAAAAAAATATTACCATTTATTAAAAAAAATAAGAAAGCCATAGAATTTGCTGAAGATGACATTAATTACCTTCATAATACAATAGAAGATCACAAAGGTAAAGGGTACTATGAATAGCTGTAACCCGGTTACGTAACCAGTTACCCGTTTTTTACTTAGCGGAATATAATTTAAAATATTTCGTTATGAAAGAAATTAATTTCAACACACTTCCACAAGCAGTTCACCAGTTATCTGAAAAACTGGATTACATCGAACGGTTATTAACTTCAAGTAACCAAGTACAATAACCCGAAACAGACCGCTACTTTGATTTTAATGAACTTTGTGAGTATTTGCCAGAGAAATATGCCAAAGCAACGGTTTATTCAAAGCTATCAAAACGAGAAATTCCCGGACACAAAAAATCTAAAAAATGGTTTTTCTTAAAAAGCGAGATAGATAATTGGCTAAAGGAATCACTGGTAAAAACCAAAGCGGATATTACACAAAACGCAGAAGATTTTTTGGTAAATAAAAAACGGAGGGGCTAAAAATGGAAACAAAAT
>JABMQB010000132.1 GCA_013203525.1 Mariniphaga sp. | reverse complement strand
TATTTTTCATTTGAAGTTTTTCAATTAGTAACAATGATAAATTTAGTTTACTGGTTTATTGGTTTTTATTAGCGGTGCAAAAGTAGAATTATATTTGTACTAACTGCTCATTTAACAAATACATTAACATCCTGTTTAGAAATTATTGACAAACAAGTTATAAAGAGAGAAAAAACAAATGGAGCACTTTGAAAATGCCCCATTCAAAACAAATTTATTTATTTAATAATTAACTTTTGTCCATATGAACATCCACCTGAGGAAATGGAATAGATATTCCCGCAGCTTCAAGAGCAACTTTCCCATCTTCATAAACATTAAAATAAACATCCCAGTAATCAGCTGGAACAGTAAACGGCCTGACAGCCAGATTTACTGAACTATCACCAAGTTCAGCAACTCCTACAAAAGGGGCAGGATCTTTTATCACTTTAGGATGGTTTTCCATAATTTTCATTAAAACATCTTTTGCCTGTTTTATATTCGATTCATATGAAATACCAAAAGTCATATCAACCCGAATAACACCCTCTTTAGTATAATTCACAATATCGCCATTTGATACAGCTGCATTTGGAAGAATAACAGTTTTTTTCTCTGGCGTCAAAAGAATAGTAACAAAAATGTGAATTTCCTTAACCGATCCAAGATGTCCTTGCGATTCAATCAAATCGCCTATTTCGAAGGGTTTAAACAAAAGAATCATTACGCCTCCGGCAAAATTTGCAAGTGTACCCTGAAGTGCGAATCCAATGGCAAGCCCTGCAGCACCAATTACAGCTATAAATGAAGTAGTTTCAATTCCAGCCATTTGGGCAATGCTTATAATCAACATTGCTTTTAATCCAATACTAATCATACTTAGCAAAAAACCCTGCAGCGAAACATTTATACCCCTTTTTTCAAAAACTTTCGTTGTTACTTTAACAATTCGCCTGATAATCCATAATCCAATTATCAGTATTATTATTGCCATTAATACTTTTAATCCGTAAGTAATTATCAGATTATAAATAAAATCCAAGTAATCCCGTAAATTTTCCATAATTTCAATTTTATTATTTACCATCAAATTAGTGAAAAACCAGAATATATCAAAAAATATGTAGGATAGATATTCCTATGAAAGAGTATTGATATTAGTTTGTTGCTTTTTTCAAATTTTAAAATTTAACTTCGGATATTAATAATTAAAAATATAAACAAATAAAATACATAATTAACCGAAGAAAATTCTTACAAACAACGGCTGTGGCAACTGTAGGATCGTTTGTAGTAAATCCAGTATTAACATCATGTTCTGCAAAAGAGTTATTTAAAATTTCACTTGCCGAATGGTCGCTTAACAAGGCTCTTTTTTCTGGCGAAATGACCAACCTCGATTTTCCGGTAAAAACCCGTGAACTTGGAATTGATGGCGTTGAATATGTAAACCAGTTTTTTATGGACAAAGCCAAAGATGAAAAATACCTGGCTGAATTAAAAAAGATTTGCGAAAACGAAGGTGTCGAAAATGTACTGATCATGTGCGACAGAGAAGGAATGGTTGGCCATCCTGAAAAAGCAGAAAGGGAAAAAACCGCCGAAAACCATAAAAAATGGATTGATGCCGCAGCCTTTTTAGGATGCCATTCGATAAGAGTAAACGCAGGTAGCCAGGGCAGTTTCGAAGAACAACAAAAACTAGCTGCCGATGGACTTCGTTTAATTTGCGAATACGGCGATACAAAAAATATAAATGTAATTGTTGAAAACCATGGTGGGCTTTCAAGTAACGGTGAATGGTTGGCAGGAGTAATGAAACTTACGGATCATAAAAGAGTTGGATCGTTACCTGATTTTGGAAATTTTATAATTAACAGAGGAACCGGAGAAGCATACGACAGATATAAAGGCACAGAAAAATTAATGCCATATGCCAAAGGAGTTAGTGCAAAATCTCACGAATTTGATGAGGAAGGGAATGAAGTTAATACTGATTTTTATAAAATAATGAGAATTGTTTTGGATGCTGGTTATCACGGATATGTAGGAATTGAATACGAAGGGCGTGCTTTACCAGCAATTGAAGGAATTCTGGCAACCAAGGAATTGTTAGAAAAAGTTCGTGATCAATTTTCTTAGATATAACATGTTCAAATAATTGTAAATATTCAAAAATAATAATTCAATTTTATGCCTGGTTAAAATTTGTTAAATGGGGAAAATAATGAAACAATCACAATCAGGTTCCGTATTTTTAAGTTGACTTTGTAGTATAATTTTTATTGTGGACTTAATGGGGTTGATTGGTTATTAATTACTACAAAGTTGGGAAGGTCATTAGTTGTTTGTCTTTCAAGAGGGAAGCGGTGGAAGGTTACCACCGCTTTTGTCGTTTATATATTCATGTTTCTCATTCTTAAATTCATCTACTATCTAATATTCAGTATATAAAATATTTGTTTATTAATTCTTTTAGATATTAAAATATAAATTACTACAGTGCGCCAATAGTTAATTGTAATATTTCTCAACTATTTAAAAATAAGCCTTTTAAAAAACTAGAATTTAATTATAGCTTTGTGTTCATAAATTAACAAATGCGGCAATTTTTAAAATACATATTAAAGGTTTTTGGATGGATACTTCTGCTCCCCGTGTATTTCTATAAATATGCTATTTCGCCACTAACCCCGTCTTCATGCAGGCACTACCCCACTTGTTCGGAATATGCGGTTCAGGCAATTAAAATTCATGGCCCGTTTGTTGGTTTTTGGTTAGGAACCAAACGAATTTTACGGTGCCATCCATGGGGAACGCATGGTTATGATCCTGTTCCAACTAAAGAAGAAATCAAGGGGAAGAACAAAACATCGTAATTGCCATTTTTTATTTTTCCCTTCCTGAATTAAAACTAAATTTGTATAATGTTGTTGTAAGAGAATATTTTGAAAAATTTATTATGAAAAGATTACTGGTAATTATTCTTGCTTTAATTGTCGTTTCGTGTGGTTCAGAAAAGAAAAGTAATGCAGATAAAGAAAAGCCTGTGGTAACAGTCAGCATTTTGCCACAAAAAACTTTTATTGAAAAAATTGCAGGCAACGACTTTAAAGTAAATGTGTTAATTCCTCCAGGTGCCAGCCCTGCGGCATATACTTTACTCCCCTCACAATTAATTGATATTGCAAACTCGGTTGCCTGGTTCAGGATAGGATATATTGGATTTGAATATTCGTGGAAGGAAAAAATAAGCCAGGTAAACACAAAAATGGAAGTTTATGATTTATCGGAAGGGCTCGATTTAGTTGCGGGAAAAAAAGAAATACACGGCGACCATGTTCATTTACGTGGAGTCGACCCACACATTTGGATGTCGCCAATGATGGTAAAAGAAATGGCTAAAAAAATTCGTAACATACTTTCAGAAATAAATCCAGAAGGAGCTGATAAATATATGAACGGATACAACAATTTTATTAAAGAAATTGATGAATTACAAGTTGATTTAAAAAGCATGTTTCAGGGAATGGATGGAAAAACAATAATTGTGTTTCATCCTTCACTTACATACTTTGCGCGCGAATACGGGTTAAACCAGGTTTCACTCGAATCGGGGGGAAAAGAACCAACACCTCAACACATAAAAGAAGTTGTTGACTTAGCCATCGAACAGAATCTCCGGATTATATATATCCAAAGCGAATTCGACCGTGAACATGCCAGAATTTTTGCCGAAGAAATTAACGGCGAGATAATACAGGTTTCACCCTTAAACCCCAACTGGTCGGAAAATCTTTTAGAAATGGCTTCAATAATGAAAGATAACTTTTAATGAAACCTATTATCGAAATAAAAGATGCCTCGTTTTCCTATGATAAATCCCCCGTCCTTGAGAAAGTAAACCTTGAGGTTTTCGAAAATGATTTCATCGGGGTAATAGGCCCTAACGGCGGAGGGAAAACTACTTTGCTGAAAGGTATTCTTGGTTTACTAAAACCAACCAAAGGTGTAATAAAATATAACCACCAAAATGGTTCGAAAAATTCTTTTGGCTACCTTCCTCAGGTAAAACATATTGATAAAAAATTCCCGATAACTGTTTTCGATGTGGTGCGTTCAGGTTCTGCAATGCAACGAAATTTATTTAGAGGCAGAAAGCAGGAAAAAGAAAAGGCCGAAGAATTACTCAAAGAAATGGGTATTTCAAATATCAGAAATAAAGCAATTGGCGAATTATCGGGTGGGCAAATGCAACGCGCATTTCTTTGTCGTGCTTTAATCAGCGACCCAGAGATATTAATCCTGGATGAACCCGATACTTTTGTTGATAACCGTTTTGAAGGGGAGCTTTATGAAAAACTTAAACTTTTGAATGAAAATGTTGCCATAATTTTGGTTTCTCACGATGTTGGCACTATTTCAGCATATGTTAAAACCATCGCCTGTGTGAATCATCGTGTTCATTACCACAGATCAAATAAAATATCAACAGAACAATTGGAAGCATACAACTGTCCAATCCAGATAATTACACATGGAGAAATACCACATACAGTTTTAAAACACCATCATTAAAATGCGGGAATTTTTTGAACTTTTTACATACAATTTTTTTCAGAAGGCTTTTTTATCAGCCATGCTGGCGAGCATCTCCTGCGGTATTGTTGGCACCTATATTGTTTCGCGCCGAATAGTATTTATTAGTGGAGGAATAACACATGCTTCATTCGGAGGGATTGGGCTGGCATTTTTCCTTGGAGTAAATCCGTTGATGGGCGCTGTGGTTTTTGCTGTTCTTGCGGCATTGGGCATCCAGTTTTTTACGCAAAAAGGAGATGTGCGTGAAGATTCATCAATAGCAATCTGGTGGTCGCTTGGAATGGCACTTGGGATAATTTTTACATTTATTACTCCAGGTTACACACCAAATCTGATGAGTTACCTTTTCGGTAATATCCTCACAGTATCGATGTCAGAAATCTGGATGATGCTTTTTCTCGATATCATAGTAATTCTTTTCTTTGGATTATTCTTCAGGAAAATTCTATACATCGCTTTTGATGAAGAATTTGCAAGGGCGGCTAAAATTCCTGTCACATTGTTTAATTATTTACTGATAGTTATAATAGCACTTACTGTTGTTTTTAATATCAGGGTTGTTGGAATTATTTTAATACTTTCGCTTTTAACCTTACCCCAGGCAACAGCTAACCTGCTTACCCACAATTTTAAATATCTAATACTCCTTTCAACATTATTTGCATTTATTGGCACAATGGCCGGGCTAATAATATCGTATTATGCAGATATTCCCTCAGGCGCAACTATTATTTTTACACTAGTTGTTATTTTTGGAATTTTCAGGATAATTCGTTATTTGCGATGATTAAAAAACATATAAAAGTTTATTCCTGTATTTTCTGCCAATTTGAATTTACAAATGTCGATGCCATAAAAGTTTGCAGTAACTGTTTCGCTTGTACAGGTTGTGAAATATTTACCTGCCCAAATTGTGGTTATGAGAATATATTCAAGGAAATGAAAAAACCTGATTGGGATAAATAAAAATTAACTCAATTAAATAAAACCATTCATAACCTAAAAAATCAAATTCCACGTTCAAATGTGATACTATTTTAAATAATCTGCTAATTTTGTTTAAAACCGATTTAATATCCTTTTTTATTCAGCAAAATAAGAAATCAAATAAAAGTTGAAAGTCAGGTTAATATAATTTGTTTACCTATAAAAGAAACAGTATTTTCGTAAAAGCCATATGGCTCAATCAATTCGAAATTGCTCTAGTAGCTGCCTCTATTTTTGAGGCAGCTTTTTTTATTTAAATATTTGATCTTTAAGTTAACTGGACAAATTTCCACTCTGGATATTTTCCCTATTTAAAACGGGACCAGTAATCAGGCATAAATTCCTTAACTTTTGATTCAAGTTCTTCATCGCTAATAGCTGTTAACCGACCTTCAATCTCATATTGATCCATTACCCACCTTGCAACTTTATGGACTTTAAAAACGGTGAGCCGTTCTTTTCCTTTCAATCCAAAAAAATCATTTACCCAAATTGCAACACCATCAACTCCACTTTTATCTGTTATGGCAACTCTGGGAGGACGGTTCAATAATTTTGTTGTATCAAAAACATTATATATCTGTTCAGCCTGCCTTAACCCACCGGCGTGGATACCTGCTCTTGTGGTATTAAAATGTTTTCCAACAAATGGATAGTTTTCCGGTATTGGCATCCCAATAGAAAACATGTATTCGGCAAGTTCGGTAATTACAGTTGTATCAATTCCACATAAATCCCCTTTAAGTGCAATATATTCAAAAATGGCAGCTTCTAATGGAGGATTTCCGGTCCGTTCTCCAAACCCAAACAAGGTGGCATTTACTGCATCACATCCGTATAACCAAGCACTTCCGCCGTTAACGTGTACCTTATGAAAGTCATTATGCCCGTGCCATTCAAGCCTGTCGGTAGGTACACCACATTCTTTATTCATTTTATAAATAAGTTTGGGAATGCTTCGTGGCAGTTCAGCCCCCGGATAACTCACACCAAAACCCATGGTATCGCACAACCTGATTTTTACAGATAATTCTTCCGGAGCCTGGCTACTTAATTCCATAAGTCTATCGATAAAAGGAAGAACAAAACCATCTATATCAGCACGAGTCAAATCTTCAAGGTGGCAACGAGGCCTAATTCCGGCTTCAAGAGCAGCTTCAACCACTTCGCAGTAAGAATCAATACATTCCTGGCGGCTTTTGAATTTAAGTTTCTGAAAAATATGAAAATCTGAACAGCTGGTTAACATCCCGGTTTCTTTTAGCCCGGCTTCCTTAACAAGACGAAAATCACCTTTATTTGCCCGAATCCAACCTGTACATTCCGGAAATTCATATCCAAGGTCTCGGCAACGGTCAAGGGTTTCCCTGTCATTTTTTGTATACAGAAAAAACTCAGTTTGCCTGATAACACCATTTGGTCCACCAAGTCTGGCCAAATACTCATAAATTTTTACCATTTGTTCAACTGAATAGGGTGGCCGTGCCTGTTGCCCATCCCGAAATGTTGTATCAGTTATAACAATATCCCGTTCTTTTACACCT
This sequence comes from Mariniphaga sp., assembly GCA_013203525.1. Classification (GTDB taxonomy): domain Bacteria; phylum Bacteroidota; class Bacteroidia; order Bacteroidales; family Prolixibacteraceae; genus JABMQB01. The sequence continues at coordinate 2,034 of JABMQB010000132.1, read as the reverse complement.
GTAGGATCAAACTCAACCATTTCGCCATCGATATATTCAACCAGAGGACCGTCAAATTTTAATAGCGGTGGGAGATCGTAATCAAATGTTTCTTTTAAAAGATTTGGTTCGGTGGTATTAACAAGAGGATGAAACTTTTTCACGTCATTCATAATTTATTCCTTTCTTAAATTAGTATTTCCCTTGATGTTTTTTAATATTATAAATCTCATAGTATTTCCAAAAAAATCTGGGCACTTCAGAAGTATTCATTCCACAATAATTTGAATGAAGAAAAACCTATGTTAAATTTTTCAGCCTGGCAATTAGATTATCATATTGTGATTTTATTTGTTCTGACTCCAATAATAAATTCCTCACAAAACTGTTATTTTCAAAACTCCCTCTGACATTATTAAAATCATTATCTCTAATTACATTGTCACCATCAACTCCAAAGCCTATTCTTGTACCCGGATCAAATTCCTTTTCAGCATCTTTTAAGATCATATTATTTAATTTGATGGCATTTATTTTACCATCTTCAATCAATCCAACCAACTGTTCAGGTAATAAATTTTTAATTCCAATTTCAAAGCGTTGCTCAATTAATGCGGCACACCAGTTCCACGCCAGGTTTTCATATTCATTAAAAGCGTTACAAAGTGAGTCCTGCAATAATTGAACTGAATTGATTCTATCAGTTCTTATTTTTACTAAAATATTTTCAAGAATTTCTTTTGAAACAAACATACCCGAAATATCAACCCAGGAACCTTTGCCTTCCTCGCTCGTTGGTTCTAATTTATCCTTTATCTGGTTAAATGATGTTAATGCAGCTTGGTCACCAATCCTTTTAACGATTTCGCCAGCCATGTAAATTTTAATTAACATCTCATAAAACTTACGTGTTGTCCTGAGCATCAGTCTCAGAATATGAATACCTTTATAGAAAACATATTCTTTTTCGCGAGGTGTATTTTCAGAAAAATCTTGTAAAATTTTACTCCCGTTAAGAACTTTCTCAATAAGGTATGGGTTCAAAAATTCAAAATTGATTAAATCAATTTTTTCCTCGCTTTTTCTCCTGTCGCGTTTTTGCCATTTTACACTGTCACGCCGGGTGCCAACAGTAAAAAGGTTCATTGCCGGTGTAATCGTACTTTTCCCATTTTCAACAGTTATATAGGAAAATGGTAAATCAGATGTATCAAAATTTGCTGAGTGTTTGTCCATTACAACTGAAAATGGACCTACCCTGCATGGCCACAATAAATATGAAAACGACCCGGTTTTTGAACCCCTTTCAACAATACCCTGATGCAAGGGCCCCAATTTATACATGTGATTGCTTTGGTTGGTTCCACTTCCGGCATTAAAAAATGAAAACATCCCGGCTATTAAAAGGGTTGATTTATGATGAGTAACCGTATAAGGCCCTGCGAATAAACTACAGGCTTCACCATGAAATGCTTCGCAGTTTGCAAAAAATGCCGAGCCTTCAGCCGAAAACTGTTTGCCTATTTGCACACCCTGCCCCACAAATGTGGACGTTATTATAGCCCCGGTATCAATTTTTGATCCTGACAGAATAATAAAATTTTTAGCAATAACTCCTTCTCCAATCATAGGGGGAGCTTCAGGGCAACTTCTTATGGTTCCTTCTTCAAGGTTCAGGGCACCTTCAATAACTGCAGAATCACCGATTATAACATTTTTTATAGATACAGTATTTCGGATAGTTACATTACATCCAATTGTGCCTCGTTTCGATTTTTTACTTTCAGCATATTTGCTAATTATCGTTTCTAGCTTTTCAATTAGCAATTTATCATGCCGGTAGATAACAAGTAAATAAGCAATCTGTGCAGATAATTTATCAAAAATGGGAAGTTCCCTTCCTCCTCCTTCATTTAAAACCTCAATTTCATGCCCATTACCAAATGTGGTTTCTCCAGCAACAATTAGAGTTCCGGTATTTTCAATTACCGTATTATCACCAATGTCGTAGTTTGAAACTGCCGATGCATTTGAAATAAATACATTATCGCCTAC
>JABMQB010000131.1 GCA_013203525.1 Mariniphaga sp. | reverse complement strand
TAGCTCAGTTGGTAGAGCAACGGACTGAAAATCCGTGTGTCCCTGGTTCAATTCCAGGTGGCACCACAGCACAGAGGGGGAGAAACATTTGTTTCTCCTTTTTTTGTTTTAAGATGTTAATCTCATAATCTTGGCTAATTGGTGCGTCTGAAGACGCTGAAAAACTTACCCCTCTTTGCAAACGAGTGGGAGAAGGGGTTTATCTGAAAACATTGTGAATAGTTAAGGATTTAATTTATTCTGTTTTCAAAGGATGAATTGTATCATTCTTATCAAATGGTAGTATTTTCCCTTTCGTATCATCAAAATATTTTCCTATTTCATGTATCTTATTTAAATAATCCTGACTTGAATTCTTATTTTTGTGAAAAATTCTAATCGATTTACACAAATCATTTTCAAAAATATTATTCAATAATGTTCTATCTGAAATACCACAGGAATGACCTAAAATATAAACTTCATATTTATCAGAATTTATAAATGAATTCAATTTTTTCTTATTTGGGTATAAAGAATAATAACTCTTTTTTGTATATCTGAACTGTTCATTACTTCTTCCAGATTTCAATAAGTTATAATCCTTATCATGTTCATCTCCAAAACCAAAAATTATTGAATCTTTATCATGTAAATTTCCGTGTATATGGTTTATTTCAAGACTCTTATTGATTGGAATTATTTTATTAATTCTTTCTAATGAAAATGTATAATTAAAATTAAGAACCATTATTTCATTAACTTTTACACTGTCCTTGTTATTGGATTGGAATAATCCTTCAAGAAAATTTGAATGATAATCAAAAAGACGTTCAAGTCTGTTTGAATGAATGTCAGTTATTAACTTATCTACAGAATTTAAGTACTTTATTAGTTCTAATTTCAAGTATCCAAATTTTTCGTTATAATTACGAATTGGTTTCCTACTTTTAATAAATTCAATCAACTTATCATAATATGATATTTCTATATCAATCCAATTGTCATTTACAGATTTTTGATGTATTATATTTAATAAATCAATTTTATAAGAAAGAAATTTATTTTCTATTAAATATTCCGATAAGTCATTATATGTATCGTAATCTTCTATATCAGTTAGAATCGAGTTTATTGATTTATGTTCTGGGATTCTTAATTTGATTAATTTATTATTTTTTAATTCGTGAACATTCCCTATATCTGTATAAAATGTCACATGTTTTCCATATTCGTCACTATCTAAAAATTCAATCAAATTTTTCTTTATAAAGTGAAATAAAAAATCTTTGTAACTGGTTTTCAGTCCAAGGGATAAATCAAATCCATTTCCAATAATAACTAATCTATTCATATTGTTAATTGTTATATGTGTGGGTTTTAGAATTTTGAACTAAAGTTAACGAACTTGAATTGAATCTATTCAATTATTTGTTTTCATTTTATTCACAATTATAATTAACAAATTAAACACTTGCTATGAGACGTTTATTGGATGCAGCCCTGCGCCTCATTTGTAATGGAGATTAATGATTTTATGTTTCCTCTGTTAACGCGGATTTACAATCCATGTTTTAGCCTTTGGCTGATTTTAAAAAAGCAAGATGGCAATAAAATTTAGGAAGAAATAAAATCCAGACTAGTATTAAATAATGAAGCCTTATTGCGGCATGAATTGAAAATTCGCGCTAGCGGAGGAGCTTGTAAACGCAGATTAAACACTCGGATTAATACTGCTCAAATAAACATTGATGGATCTTTCATTTTCTCAGTATTATATATAACTTTGGTTCAACCGGGAATAACTGGCTGTCGCCACCAGAGAAGAAAAAATTAGGAAGAATTACGGAACAGCCCCAAGGTCAAAAAACATGGACACACTTTTAATTTGGATGGATAAACAATCATTACAATACGGTTTTTAAAAGTGCTATGATTAAAATCTATACAATTATTTTTACCTTACTAATTTCAGCTAATGCTTTAGCACAATTAACAGATGGATTAGTTTTAAAATATGATTTGAATGGAGATGCTTTTGATAATAGCTTAAATGGCAATCATGGGGTACTTATTAATACATCGCCAACATTAGATGTTTATTGCAATGAAGATTCTGCATTATACTTCAATGGGGCAGCATCAATTATTATACCTAACAATCCTTCTATAAAGCCCCAACTACCAATTACATTAAGCATGTATGTGAAATTAGATAATCTAAATAATGTTCAGCCACTTTATTTCTCAGATGCAGTCCCAAATGATTATGCAGGATTTTTTATCAACGTTGGAACAACAGGTCAAATTATGGCACATATCGGCAGTCATAATGGAATTCAAGGTTATCAAAACAGGCGATCATTTTTATCTGATAAAACCATTTCAATTAACGATTGGTATAGTATAACAGTTATTATTAATTCATACAATAATATGAGGATTTTTATTGATTGTACTGAATCATCAGGAACATACAGTGGAACAGGTGATACAACTGTAGTTTACACAAATTATGAAGGAAGAATTGGAGCGAGACCCTCAATTGAAAACTACCCAGATGGACTCTTCCTTAAAGGAGCAATAGATGAAGTGTTATTATGGGACAGAGCTTTAACAGAATCTGAGATTCAGGAATTATGTAGTGGAGCATGTACAGTTGGACAATCAATGGTTCAATTAGATATCGAAGGTTGTGATAATAATGATATTATTTCTGCTTCAACATTAGCCTACAGTACAATTCCGGTAGAAATAACATTACAACAGTTTCAAAACGAAGGAGGTGCTGCAAAAACAGATTGTAACTTTACTTCGATTACATATCAGGATGTTTCTGATGGTTTATCAAACCCAAAAACGATTACACGAACGTTTACATTTACCAATTGTAACGAAACTCAAAATGTCACTCAAATCATCATTATTAACGATTCAACTAAACCTACTATAACTTGCCCTGCCGATATTTCACAAACTGTCGAAACGGGTGCTAACAGTGCAATTATTACAATTCCTCCTGCAACATTCATCGACAATTGTCCCGGAGGCTCTATTACAAATAATTATAATTCAGGAGGCGAAATTGCCAATGATAATTATCCGGTTGGTAAAACAATCGTTACATTTACAGCCACCGATGCTGCCGGTAATACGGACTTCTGTTCAATGACAGTAACAGTTACACTGAACGTATTTCAATACTCAATAATCCCAAATCCAAACAGAGGTATATTCAGCTTCAGGATAGATTCAAACCCAGAACCTGAGCTTACGCTTAAACTAATAAATGTTATTGGTCAGGTTATCGAAACAAGAACTATAGTATCATCTGTTGTTAACCATACAGAGTGGTTTAATGTGCCGCATTTGAGCAAAGGCATCTACCTTCTTGAGATATCATCAGATGAATTTCATAAGTGTGAAAAAATAGAAATACAATAATATGGGTGAATGTTTAACTTCAAATGGCTGTTAACCACAACTAAAACATTACATTGGGTTTTTAAGTTAGAATTCGGATTCCAGGTGTAAATTCACGTCTGCGGAGTCAATTCTCGGGCGGTCAGCAAGAATATTTTTTTAATTTGTATACACAAGTATTAAAAATGTGAACATAAATTGAAATGAGGGAGTTGAGAAATTTTCTGCTGTTTTTGTATACTCTGTCAATCATTTCATGCTCCGAATCACCACGTTTCCAGTTAATATCTTCAAAGCAAACTGGTATTGATTTTAATAATTTTATGGAGGAAAATGATAGTTTACTTATTATTAGTAATGGTGCCGGTGTGGGTATTAAGAGAATTTTTTTTATTTGAATGGAGAAATACTTAAGAATTACCTGAAAAAGAAGAAGGGCAGCTCAATAGCTACCCTTCAATGTTAACCCCCAAACACACAGCTTGAAGAACCAAGCTGCAGAGTAAAGTTAGTTATTTTGATCTAAAAATTAATGACTTTTTTCATTTATATTGATGTTGAAAATGATGGCTTGCTTAATATTAAACGGGATAAAAACGGATTTTTTAATATCCTCAACTAGCGCGGATTTGCAATCCGTGTTCAAGCCTTTGGGTGAATTAAGAAAGCAAGCTGGCAACCATCTAAAAATGATTTTAAGTTTACAACTTTTATTATCTCCCAAAATATAACTATCTTAAAAGCAAAATGAATCGTTCATTTTAAAAGCAGTTGTTATCATTAATAAAATTGCATAGAAACAGAATCACGTTGAAAATTAAATAAACCTAACCAATATTAAACTGACAGATTATGAAAAGTATTTTACAGCAAATTGTTGATAAAACCAAGCAACAGGAAAAGGAAGAAAAAGAAGCTATCAATGCCGAAATTGCAAATCCACAAACTACTGACAATCGCCGTAATTTTTTGAAGAAAGCAGCTTTGGGAGGTGTTGTTTTGGGAGGCCTGATGTCATTATCGATTGAGGATACCATTGCTCAGACTACAGTAGGTGTGCAACGTTCTTCGAACCCATCAGACCTGAAAATCACAGATATGCGTGTGGCGGTAATACGGAATGTTGGGCGAACACCCATTATCAGAATTGATACTAACCAGGGAATATATGGTTTAGGAGAAGTAAGGGATGGAGCTGATGAACGTTATGCACTATTTCTTAAAAGCCGGATTCTGGGTAAAAATCCATGTAATGTTGAAATGTTATTTAAAACGATCAGGCAGTTTGGCTATCATGGACGTCAGGGTGGTGGTGTGTGTGCTGTTGAGATGGCTTTATGGGATTTGTGTGGCAAAGCTTATGGAGTTCCTGCCTGGCAATTACTTGGAGGCCGGTATCGGGATAAAATCCGGCTTTATGCGGACACTCCCGGTGCAAGGAATCCTGAGGTATTTGCAGAAACCATGAAAAAAAGAATTGATGACCAGGGTTTTACCTGGCTTAAAATGGATTTGGGAATTCATGTTGTAGCCAATATCCCGGATGCACTGGTGAATTCTAAATTCTGGGATGGAGCAACCGGACAGTACAACCTGAGAGATTATATGGGATATGGAAGTACATTACATCCTTTTACTCAGGTTCAGATAACTGATAAAGGATTGGATGGATTAGCCGAATATGTTGAACAGGTACGAAATGCCGTTGGGTATGAAATACCTCTTTCTTCCGATCATTTCGGGCATTTTGATATTAACAATTCCATCCGTTTTGGAAGGGCTATGGAAAAATACAGGTTGGCATGGGTTGAAGATATGGTTCCATGGTTTTACACCGACCAATGGAAAACTGTAACCGATTCTCTTGAGACACCAACTTGTACCGGAGAAGATATTTATGCGCTAAGAGGCGGATTTAAACCTCTGTTAGATGCCCGTGCAGTGGATATCATTCATCCCGACCTTGGTACTTCGGGCGGACTTCTTGAAACAAAAAGAATTGGGGATTATGCTGAAGAATGCGCTGTTGCGATGGCTATGCACATGGCAGGCTCTCCGGTTTGTTTTATGGCCAATGTACATTGTGCTGCCGCTACTCAGAATTTCCTTTCTCTCGAACATCATAGCGTGGATTCGCCGTGGTGGGAAGATTTGGTTAAAATGACCGGAAGCCAACAAATGATTGACAAAGGTTTTGCCAATGTCCCTCTCGATTCACCCGGCTTAGGTATTGAATTAAATGAGGATGTTGTGAAAGAGCATTTAATGCGGGGTGAAGGTTATTTTGAACCAACACCCGAATGGGACCAGAAACGTTCACATGACAGGATCTGGAGCTAATTATTAAAAGATAATTTCTAAAGTAAACAAGAGCCCTTCGTTTCCGAACGAAGGGTTTTTTTTAGAACACGCAATATTGTCAGTACAATCTATTTTAATCAGAAGTTATTGGTTCAATGTAGCAGGAATGTTGCATAATCTTTAAACAAAATGAACTGGATAACAGTTAATCCTGTTTCGGATGATCCTCGAAAAACTCCCAAACTTCGACATAACATCGAAGGCTACTAACAAAAGGATGGAAACTTAAATTGTGGTTTATGCCTTCAAGGCAATATAGTTTAACCTCATATGGATTATTCTCTACAGAAAAACTATAAACGATTATATTTTCCTCGGGGGTTTCAATGATTAGGTTATTAAAAAGCCCGTTATGATTTGCCCATTGTGTTACCGTAAACATTGCCGATTCGAATACTATTGGCAGGTTGAAATTTTGGCCACCGTCGTATGGCACAACAATATCATCTTCGCCATGAATTTGAAGGACTGACAATTTTGCTGTTTCAGAAGGGACAGTACGTCCTTCAAAAAATGATGAAGAAAGTGAAGCAATTGCGGCAAATTTATCGGTTTGTAGAGCAAGGGTATAACTAAAAGCACCCCCGTTTGAGTAACCCATAGAATAAATTTGATTGGGATTGATTTGTATTTCGTCTTCCAGTTGGTTTAAAATTTCAAGTGTAAACCAATATCATCGGCAGTTGATGGAACTCCTCCTGAACCGGCATTCCATGAATTTTGATGTCCCTGTGGATAAACGCCTATAAAACTTTCACTTTCAACCAACTCATTTAAAACAGAGTACCCAAAACCTTTATTTCCGCCAAGCCCGTGAAAGAAAAAAACTACAGGATAAATGTTTTCAGATTGAAAATTTAAGGGCAATTGTACTGTGTACTCTCTTTCTAAGTTATCAAAATTGATATTCAGGTTATTAACTCCCGGGCTTAATTCAAGTGTATTTGAAGGCTTGGGTTTCTGAATTTGATCATCTTTACAAGAGAATAGTATAAATGAAAATATTAAATAGGATTAAAAAGCAATTTTTTGTTTTCATCGTCACTTATTTTTTGACATCATGGAGCTAACCAAATATACGAAGTATTAACAGGTGTGGCAAGAATCAAAAACTGAATTCCAAGCTTTAATTAATTATTACAATAATATCCTTTATGGTAAACAGTATCAGTGATTTAGCATATTAATGTTAAGAAACTTGAAAGATTATCAAATAGTACACGATTTTTAAAACATTTTTTGAATTTTACCGTTGTTGATCAAGTGAGAAGATAAAGTGGTGATGATTTTTAAAATGTTACATATTGTTTTACTGGCCTCGTTTAAGTATATACTTACGATCCCATACGCAAAAATAATCGGGTTAAATTACAGTCAGGCACTTATTGCCGTTTTGGTAGGTGGTATTGGTGGATTTCTTATCTTCTATTATTTAAGCAATTGGATTATCAGGAGGTTTGATTCTTTCAAGCCTTATTTGTGTATGTTAATTCCGGGTTTTATAAAACGAAAATATCAGATATATTGTGAAAACAGGGCAGTAAAACCCAAAAAAATATTTTCGCGGAAGAGCAGGGTAATTGCCCGGATAAAAAAAACGTATGGGCTTTGGGGTATTATTATTACAACTCCTGTTTTACTAACTATTCCGGTAGGTGCGTTTTTAGCCAGCAAATATTATTCAGGAAGAAGAAATATTGTAGGTTATATGTTGGGATCGATAGTAATATGGGCATTAATCTTAACAACAGCCATTCATATTTTCACTTAGAAAATTAAGAATTTCATTTTGATTTTTTCCTAAACATGCGACTGCCCGGTCAGCCTCGACCAGGTTGAGTTCTTGTAACTCATCAAAAGTAATCCAATTTAACTGAATATGTTCTGTTAAAACAGGATTCCCCTCAATAATTTCACAAATAAATGGAATAAGGCAGATTTCTTTAAATCCATAATTATATGATATCGCTTCAAGTGTCTGTTTTACTTGAATAGAAATTTGAAGTTCTTCTTTAATTTCTCTGATAATTGTATCTTCCGGTGATTCCCCCGATTTGACTTTTCCTCCCGGGAATTCCCATTTATAAGGATGATCGGATTTGCTACCAAGTTGGGTAACCAGTATTTTTCCTTCCTTAATAATAATTGCACAAACTACATTAACCATCGCCATAAAAATACAAAACTGTTATCTTTGAAGAGATGACAAAAGAAGATATTATTGAAGTAATAGATTCGTGGGAAAATCTTGCAATTTTAATTAAGGAAATTGGGAAGCATCCTGAGCATTTCGATTTTCTAATGGATATTGCCTTGAACGGAAAAGAGAAAAACAGCTGGAGGGCGGCCTGGATGGTTGATAAAATCCATGATGAATATCCTGAACTTCTTCAACCCTATCTTGAAACAATAATTTTAAAACTCAAAAGCCTGAATGATCTCGGAAAAAAAAGGCATTTTCTGAAACTGATAAGTATAAATGTAATACCCAAAAAGCACTATGGTTTTCTTGTTGATTTCTGCCTTAAAGCTTTATCCTCAAATGAACCTCCTGCTGTGCGGGTACATGCCATGCAAACTCTTTATAATATTTCTGAGCATGAATCAGATTTTAAACCCGAGCTAATTCATATAATTGAACATGAAATAGAGTTTCGTTCAACTGCCGGAATAATTTCAAGGGGAATCCGGTTACTAAAAAAACTCAGAAAACAAGTTCGTCATTTACCCGATTAGGATGACAGCCTTGTTATTAATTCCTGAACCTGTAAATCAAGTTCTGTATTTAGTTCGGTTTGATTAAACTGCTGTGTAATTATTACCAGATTTCTTAAAAATGAAATAAGCTGGTTTTGATCCTGGCTTATTGAATTTGCCATTTGGTCGGGAAGCGATAAATAATATTCCAGTTCAGCAAAACAATTTTTGGCTAACTCTCGGACTAAATTATTTCCTTTTTCATTTGCTCCGGCAGCATAGTACTGTTGAACTGCCGGGAATGAATCAAATGTAAGGTACATCCTGTCGCCCGGGAATAATTCAAACATGCGGTCTAAAACAACAATTGCTGTTTCATTTTTCCCTTCCAATATTAGTTGCTCGGCAAGCCGGGCATACATATACCGCGACTGGGTTATTTTTAATGATTTCTGATTATAATCATCCAGGAAAACATCCGGGTCATCAATATTTCCCCAGGTGAATTTATTCATAACATTGTTGTAAAGGATTTCTGAATCAATCCGTCCTTTAAATACATCCGGGTTTCTTTGTTTTATTGGCACTAACCTGTATGCCAGCCCTTCAAACTGAAGCCAATCGGTCACAAAAATATTTCCTGTAAAAATCAGGCTATGGTCAAAATATATGGGTCGTTCCCAGTTATTTGCTGCAATTAAGTTAAGGATTACCCATTCGCTTTGAACGATATATGGTTTAGTTATAGAAAATTCAACCCGGTCGGCAATTAAGTCAGCATCTTCAGGTTTTACAGTCCCGTTTGTAAGAACCTTATTTTTATCAACATTTACATAAAAATCTTTTGTTGGAATGAAATCCATCATTTCATTATTTGCCATTCTAACTTTTGAACGGACATCTTCGCTTTGAACAAGATCCATTGCTTCTACAAGATCTATCCTTCCGACATTACGGTCGTTAATAATAACAGCATCCCTGACTCCCTGATAGTATTTATCACGTGTGAAAGAAAAAGGCATAGGGGCAGCTTCATTTTGCGCATAAGTTTGTTGGTTTACATACCAGTCCATTCCCAGATAACTGAGGTTAACAATTCTGATATCAGGCCTCACACCCTCAACCTCCTGTACATACCAAAGCGGGAATGTGTCGTTATCGCCATAAGTAAAAAGAATAGCGTTTTGGGCACATGATTCAAGATAATTCCTTGCGATATCGCGTGCCATATATCTCCCTGACCGGTCGTGATCGTCCCAGTTTTCGGAGGCAAGAATACCTGGCACCAATGCCAAAGATACAGCTACCACAGCACCTGCCATAACCGGGCTACCCGATATTTTCTTAAGAGCTGCAAACAATGCGGGAACAGCCAGCCCAATCCAAATGGCAAACGCATAATACGATCCGGTATAAGCATAATCACGTTCACGGGGTTGCATCGGATATTGGTTCAGGTACATAATTATTGCAATTCCAGTAAAGAAAAAGAGGAGTGCAGTAATGGCAAAATTCTTTTTACCGCTACTTCCCCGGTTGTATTGATAAACCAGACCTATAATCCCAAACAGAAGCGGTAACAGGTAATATTTATTGTTGGTAGGCAAATCCTTCATAAATTCCGGTAATTTTTCTATAGGGCCAATTTTTCCTTTATCAAGAAAATTTATACCACTAATCCAATTTCCATTTTTGAAGGTTCCGTTGCTTTGAATATCGTTTTGTTTGCCTGCAAAATTCCACATAAAATACCTCAGATACATATGCCCAATCTGGTATGAGAAAAAGAATCTTAGGTTTTCTGAAAACCTGGGTTTAACAACAGTACTTGCTTCTCCACGTTGATTAACCCGTAACCGGGTACCTTTTACTTTCCCCCAATCTTCATAAACTTGTATGTGATCGGGATTGGTGCTATACATACGTGGAAAAAATGTTGTAAACCTTGAATCGTATACTGTTTTTTTAGGAGTTGTTGAAGTATTAACATATTTCCCATCAACTTTATTATAAATTGCTTTTTCACCTTTTACACCTTGCGATGGGGCACTGTAATAATGGCCGTGTACCAATGGGCGGTCGCCATATTGTTCCCGATTTAGGTAATATAATAATCCATATGCATTATCAGGATGGTTTTGATTCATTGGTGTATTTGCCGATGCCCTTAATAATATAACACCATACGATGAATAACCAATCAGAATAACCAATACAGATACAATAACAGTATTTAATAAAGGTTTATTTGTTTTATGAGTGTACCTGATTGCCCAGGCTGAACCTGCAATAATAGCCGCAACATAAATTATTACGCCGGTATTAAATGGCAATCCAATTGTATTTACAAAAAATTTGTCGAACCAAAATGCAACAGTTGCTACACCTGGAATTATTATATATTGAATACCACCCAGAATTCCTATAGAAATTATCCCGGCCGAAATAACACCTTTCCATGAGAATTTATATTTTCTGAAATAATAAACATAAGCAATAGCAGGAATAGCAAGAAGGTTGAGAAGGTGTACACCTATCGACAATCCTACCAAATAAGCAATCAGTATAATCCATCTGTTTGAATTTGGCTGGTCGGCTACATTTTCCCATTTAAGAATAGCCCAAAAAACTATAGCTGTAAAAAACGATGAAAAAGCATAAACTTCTCCTTCAACGGCTGAGAACCAAAAGGAATCGGTGAAAGTAAATGCCAAAGCTCCAACCAATCCACTACCCCAGATTATAATCTTTTCGGCAAGAGATAAATCCTTAGATGGGAATAATTTTTTGGCAAGATGTACAATAGTCCAGTATAAAAACATAATAGTTGCCGCACTTGCCAGGGCTGAGAAACTATTTAACATTAAAGCTACTTTGCTCGAATCGGGTGCAAACAAACTAAAAAACCGCCCGACAATCATAAAAAATGGTGCTCCTGGCGGATGTCCTACTTCCAATTTATAAGCGCTTGTAATAAATTCGCCACAATCCCACCAACTTACTGTTGGCTCGATAGTTAACAAATAAACAATTGCGGAAATTAAAAAGGTTACCCACCCAAGAATATTATTAATTGAATTGAATTTTTTCATGCTATCTTTATATTGGAGCCACAAATATAGGATTTTAAAAAATTAAAAATATTTGTGGAATGCTGTGAAATAGAAAAATTTTATATTTTTGCACCGTCTTTATAAAAAGGGCGTAAATGATTGACCCGTGGTGTAACTGGCAACACGTCTGGTT
>JABMQB010000130.1 GCA_013203525.1 Mariniphaga sp. | reverse complement strand
TAGAAGTATTGAAGTGGTGTTTTTTACTTTTAAGATATTGAATATCAAATTTATGCATAGCTTTTTTATTGTTATTTATTTAGATTTTTATTAACATTTTAAACCGCACAACAGGTTATTACTAGTAAGATTTTATATTTTTGCAGATTCAATAAATAAAATTAAGATATGAATATTAAAAAATTATCTCTCACAATAGTGATTATCCTGATTGCCGGAATTGGATTAATCAGTTTTAATAATGACCAGAAAAACTTTAATATCGCTAAGAACCTGGATATATATTATACGTTGTTCAATGAACTAAATACGTTCTATGTCGACGAAATAAATCCAAACAAGTTGGTAACATCAAGCATTAATCAGATGCTGAATTCACTTGATCCATATACTAATTATATCTCAGAAGAGGATATCGAAGATTTTAGGTTTATGACCACCGGAGAATACGCTGGAATTGGAGCACTGATAGGAAAACAAAATGGGAAAATTGTAATTTCTGAATCCTACGAAGGATACCCGGCTCAATTAAATGGAATTAAAGCAGGTGACGTACTTTTAGAGGTAGCAGGTAAATCAACGGAAAACATGTCGACAGAAGATGTAAGCAGCCTTTTAAAAGGCCCTGCCCGCAAACCTGTGAAAGTAAAACTTCAAAGGTATGGGCAAAAAAAGCCTTTCGAATTGGATATAACCCGCGAAAAAATTTCAATTGACGCTGTACCATATTATGGAATGCTGGACGAAACAACAGGATATATCAGATTATCCAGTTTTACGCAAAACTGCTCAAATGAAGTTAAGAAAGCTCTTGTAGAGTTAAAATCCCAGCATAATGCTAAATCGCTTGTTCTTGATTTACGTTCAAATCCAGGCGGACTATTAGTTGAAGCTGTTAAGATTATGAACCTTTTCATATCTCAGGGTGAAGATATTGTTAGCACAAAGGGAAAAGTAAAACAATGGGATAAAACATATACATCAAACACCCAACCCCTTGATACAAGTATTCAGATAGCTGTTCTTGTAAACCGCAACTCGGCATCGGCATCAGAAATTATAGCAGGAGCAATGCAAGATCTTGACCGGGGGCTGGTAATAGGCAATAAAACTTTTGGGAAAGGATTAGTACAAACAACCCGCGACCTGAGCTATAATGCAAAACTCAAAGTTACAACCGCAAAATACTATATCCCAAGCGGACGATGTATTCAGGTACTTGACTATTCACATCGGAATGAAGATGGAAGCGTAGGTTCAATCCCCGATTCGCTTATTACAGAGTATACAACCAAAAACGGCAGGTTGGTATACGACGGAGGAGGAGTTGCTCCCGATGTTCCTGTTAAACAGGAAAGACTAAGTACTTTAAGTTTTGAATTGGCACGCCGATTCCTGGTTTTCGATTTTGCAACCCAATTCGCCAACAACCATGAATCAATTCCAGATCCTGAAGAATTCAAATTAACAGACGATATTTATACCGGTTTTATTGCATTTGTAAAAGAACAGGGATTTGAATATGAATCGCAATCTCAAAATGTAATTAAGGAATTAATTAAAACAGCAAAAAGAGAAAAATATTTTGATTCGGCAAGCAATGAATTCAAAGCACTTGAAGAAAAACTAACTCCAAATCTGGAAACAAACCTTAGAAAATTCAAACCCGAATTATCAGAGTTGCTTGAAGATGAAATTGTATCACGTTATTATTATCAAAAAGGTGCAATCAGGGCAGCAATTGATGATGATAAAGTAATTAAAAAGGCAGTTGAGATTTTAAACCAACACAATGTTTATGCAGGGCACTTTGCCCCAGGTACAGTTATAAAATCAAACTAAAATATTTATAGAAATGAAAGCCCTAAGAAATTAATCTTAGGGCTTTTTTTTTGTAATACCTTGATTGAATTTAAATATATTGCCTTGTATAATTTATCTTTTAATTAGCTGATAATTAAAGTGTATTTAAAATCAATAAAAATAATCATGAAAAATAGTCTTAGCTGGAAATTATCTCCACTGAATAGAAATAAAATTTTAATTCACATCTAATTGTGGATAACAACTTGTGCGAACGGATGTTTTTCTTACAGTTGATTCTTAAATTCGCATAAAATCAATTTTATGCCTTACCGAAGATTACCAACAACAGACCAGGCACGCAGAAGAGCAATGGCCAAAGCAATGGAAATAGGCAGTTCAAAAATGCCTGATAACCTTGCCTTTTCACAACAAACTCTTGAAAAACTCAGGGCATTCAGCCCCGAATTTGAAAAAGCACTGGCTAATTATAAATCAAGCCTTGAATACCAGGTTTTAAAAAATAAGGATTACGGGGAAGTTGTAAGAAAAGCACGTATCTATCTTTCACATTTTATCCAGGTTCTTAACCTTGCCATTGCCCGTGAGGAGATGGAGCCAACAGACAGGGAATATTATGGATTTGGAAAAGATGATAACAATGTGCCATCACTTAACCTCGAATCAGAGATATCAAATTGGGGTAATAAAATTATTGACGGGGAACAAACTCGTGTAAATAAAGGTGGGAATCCATTATACAGCCCTTCTATTGCTTTGGTAAAAGTCCATTTTTCAGCTTTTCAGGATGCTTACCACACTCAAAAAACATTACAGGCAAATACTGTTAGGACACTAGAGCAAATTGCTGAAATGAGGGAGACAGCCGATAACCTTATAAAGGATCTCTGGAATGAAATTGAATTAAACTATCAATACCTTTCGCCAAAACATAAAAGGCAAAAAGCAAAAGACTACGGACTTGTTTATATTTACCGCAGAAATGAGCTTAAAAAAGCAAATCCTGAAGAACTTCAAACCGATCTTATTTTTGAAATGTAAAAATTTTGGTTTAATTTTTTATTCCTGAAAAAATACTCTGGGTTCCTTTATTTTCAGCAATAAAGAATAATGTTATTTTTACACTTTAAAACCAACTATATTTCAGAATTTATATTAAAACCTATTCCTATGCAAAAAATCCGTTTTTTTCAATTAATTATCTTGTCATTTTTTGGCTTGCTTATATTTTCCTCTTGTTCGAAAACACAACCTCGGGAAATAATAAAATTTACAAAAGAGTGGAAACTTACCCTTGACGATAACGATTCTTTTAAAAATGCTGATTTTGATGATTCAGGTTGGCGTTCGTTAAATGTGCCTCATGATTGGAGCATAGAAGGGGAATTCAACCGTGAAAATCCCGCCTCACCTGGCGGCGGAGCTCTCCCCGGAGGAACTGGATGGTACCGAAAAAGTTTTACTGTACCTGCCAGTGACGAAGATAAATTGGTTTTTATCGATTTCGATGGAGTGTACCAGAAAAGCGAAGTTTGGATAAACGGCAATTACCTTGGCATGCGCCCATACGGATATATTTCATTCAGATATGAACTAACTCCCTACTTAAATTTTGGGGAAGAAAATATTATTGCTGTAAAAGTTAATAATTCTGAGCAACCAAATTCACGTTGGTATTCCGGATCAGGAATTTACCGGAATGTTTGGTTGGTAAAAACCGAAAAGCTACATGTTGATCATTGGGGAACATTTGTTACAACACCTGAAG
>JABMQB010000129.1 GCA_013203525.1 Mariniphaga sp. | reverse complement strand
ATTCCACCATTACCTTCATCCACAGCTGCTATAGCTATTACAAAAATATGTTTTCTTTTTTTTCTTTGAGAGTCACATCCTACTACTATACTATTTCCTTGTTTTGATCTCTCAAGTAGAACTTTAATTACTTCATCGTACTCTATATATTGACCATTTCCTTTAATAAACATTTTTTTTTATTAACTTCTTTTTTTTTTAATCATTTTATTTTTTTACCTTAATAACTTTAATTTTTTTTGAAAATATTCTTCGCTTGTCATAATCCATTCGAACCATTTAGCTTCAAAAAACCAGCAATTTGGTGATTGATTAAGTAATATTATTTTATCATAATCCATATACTGCCAACCTTGAAATTCTTTTTTTTTTAATTTAATAACCTGGCCAGCACGTATAATAATACATTCATTTGGTAATTGTCCATATCTCTTGATATTTTTAACATTACTTTTTAATAATCCATAGTAAACTTGTTTCATTTTAATCTAATAACTCCAATTTTTGATAAAAAAAATAATCCTTTTCTTTCATTATCCATTCAAATATATTTTCTTTAACATCATTTGCAACTACAAAGCCTTTAAGATCATTTTGAAAAACAATAAAATTTTTTTTTGTAGCAGTTTTTAAAATCATTACAACATTGCCAGAAAACTTTTCAATGTTTTTTCTAGTTCCTAATGGTAACTTATTTTTTATTTTTCCATAAAACAATAAATCGTCTTTTCTAGATGATTTAATATGTTTTTCAAGAGCCAAATGCTGAATAGTTCTTATTGTTTGCGTCGTTTTTTTCATTTCTTTAAATTATTTCAATAATCTTAATTTTTCTTTAAGTAAGTCTTCAGACATCCCTTCAAACATCCAATCATACCAATCGTAACATAAATCGCAATATGCTGAGTCTCCATTTAATAGTGCAATTCTATAGCCTGCTTTATCAATATTATAAATTATTACCTGTTTTCCACAAAGCTTTCTCATACTTTCAGTAAAAATGTCCGACTCTGGTGTATAATTAACATATCCATTTATTTGATTTTTATTATACCAAGCTAACGATTTAATTTGAACTCTATCATTAATTTTATGTAAAAGATTATATTTCACGCTTGATTCCAATTTCCTTATCAATATACTTAATTACTTCATCAATAGTTACCGGCATATAATTCCAAACATCAATACCAACATTTACAACTGGTGTGTCATCTATTATTTTATATTTCCAACTTCCATGTACGTGGCCGCATAAAACTAAATCTACATTATCTGGAATATATGTAGGTGGTACGTGTTGCATCATAATATTCTTTTTACCATATGTTATGAACGCTCTACTTAAACCTCTAATTCCATTTTTTGAATCATGGTTGCCTACAATATGTATAATTTTTCCATTTAGCATATTTTCCCAAGTAGAACCAGAAATTTTAATTCCAAGCTTGCCTGATTTAAATGCAAAGTCGCCTATATGATATACAGTATCACCTTTGGCAACTCTATTATTATGATTTTGAACTATTCTAAAAGACATTTTAGTTACATCTTCTTCTGGTCTTTTTGCTAGTCTTCCAATATTAACATGCCCTAAATGAAAATCGCTTGTAACCCAAGTTCTCAAATTAACCTCCTAAAATATAATCTTTTTTATTATATCTTTTCTTATTTTTATAATCAATAATTAATTTCTCATACATCTTTTCCCCTTTAATATATATCTAACCAATATCCTTACTTTGTACTAACATTATCAACATCATTTTTAATATATTGTCATTACCTTTAATCTTCCAATAAAAATCTTCAAGTATTTTAATCTGTTCTTTTACAACACTAGTCGCAGCAAGTTTAGTTTGAATTTGTACAATTAATAATACTGTCTCTGTTGTAGCGGCACTTATTTCCACTGCTTTCATAATATTATCAGCATCATGGTCAAATGCGAATTGTGGTTCATCTTCATTTATAATTTCAAACAGCGCATCCATAATTTCTTTATCACTATTATATTTCTCGTTTAGCTCTTTCCATTTTTCCTGTGTCACTTGTTCTTTAGCCATTTTTTCTCCTTAATTTTTTCCTTTTTTATAATAATTTTAATTTCTCTCTAATCGATAATTCTAAAAATCTTTCAGACCAGCTTTCGCCTTCTGTAACATAATACACCCAGCGGGGGCCACTTCGTTCGCAGCGAAAAATTCTAAATGACATACCTTCATTATGAATTGGTATTAAGCCTCGTACCATTTCACGTGCTGGTGAATCAACTACAATAACTTCATCGCCAACACTAAACTTAGACTTTATCATTTCTTTATTTTTCATCATAATAAATAATAT
>JABMQB010000128.1 GCA_013203525.1 Mariniphaga sp. | reverse complement strand
TAAATATAAAGTAATAGCTGAATATAAAGGCGTAAAAGATTCGGTGGAATTAAATGTTGTCATGGATCCTCGAATTCCTGTTCCAACAGATGCCTTGATTGCTCAACGAGAAATGATTGATGATTTGACAAGTAAGATTGAAGTATTATATAAAGGTACACAACAGTTGATCGAAAGTAAAGGTATAACTGATAAGGTTTCGGCTCAAATTGATGGAGTAAAAGGGGATGAAACTAAGGAATTGCAAAATTCAGTGAAAGCTGTCAAAGACTCTATTAATGCAGTGCAGGATAATATATTTGGCAAGCAAAATGCAGAAACACAGGGTATTACTTCAAGGGAGAATAATTCTGTGACAGGCAGAATTCAATCGGCTTTACGTTATATTAATTCACGTCCGGGTAAACCTACACTTACAGAAGAGAAACTTGTAAAAGAAGCAACCGAATTAATTAGCAAGGCAGTTGAAAATATTAACCGGTTCTATGTGAACGTATGGCCGGAATTCCGTGAGAAGGTTGAAAATACAGAAATACCTTTATTTAAAGATTATGATCTTTTGGAATTAAATGAATAAATTATTGGCAGCTCAGGTTGCCTTTTTTTTCTTGTTTTTTTTCAGAATATAGAAAAATGGTATACCAATAAGAACTGTACCTATAGCGATTGAAGATTCAATTGGGCGTTCGAAATAAGCAAGAATAAGTATAAAAAATCCTGACAGGATAAAAATTATGTGGGTTATTGGATAACCAGGCAACTTTATCTTACTCTTTTTTGTCAGCCTTAGTTTGATAACCCCAATAACAGCAAGAATTGGAAAGATACCAAGTGAAAATCCCAGATATGTAAGTATTTGATCGAATGTTCCTGAAAGAACCATAATTATTGATATTGTAGCTTGTAACAATATCGCCAGTGATGGGACTTTTGTAACCGGATTTATTTTTGCCACTGATTTAAAAAAGAATCCATCATGTGCCATCGAAAAGAATACCCTTGGCCCAAGGATTAAATAAGCACTTAACGATGAAAAAAGGGCAAATGAAATCAGCATTGAAAACAATACTTCAAGGTCTTTTCCAAATGCATAATTAACAGCAAGGCCTCCAACAGAGATTACACCTTTCATTACGTTGGGAGGTATTGCGTAAACAAAAAAGATATTTAATCCAATGTATAAAAGAATAACAATGCCAGTTCCCAGGAGTAAGGATTTAGGAATATTTTTAACCGGATTTTTTATTTCGGAACCAATGTATGTTGAAGCATTCCAACCACTGTATGCAAACATAATCCACATAAGCGATAAACCGATTGTTTTCCAACCTCCTAAATTGAAACTGAAATTCGTAGTTGTTTGAAAATGATCAAAACTTCCCTTTCCAAAAGTGAATCCAATAAAAATTAGACCGGCAACCAATACTACTTTTAAAACTGTTAACCAGTTTTGAACCTTTGCACTAGCTTCAATCCCCCGGGTATGGATAAGTGTGAATACAGCTATTACTGTTATTGACAATACTTTCTTAAAATTATCGGCACTTAAAATACCTGAATCATTTGCAAACGATAATAATCCGGGAAAAGCCCTGGTAAAATATTCACTGAATCCGATGGCTGACGCTGCAATAGGTGCAGAAAAGCCAACAATAAATGATGTCCATCCGCTAAGGAATCCTAACAATGGGTGGAATAGTTCCGATAAAAAAATATATTCGCCACCTGCTTTTGGGATTGTTGCACCCAATTCGCCATATGCAATTGCACCACATAATGCAATCACACCTGCAATAATCCACAATATTATTAAAAGAACTGGATTATTTAGTGTTTCCATCAATAATCCGGAAGTAACAAAAATTCCTGCTCCAATCATGTTTGCTACAACAATATTGGATAAGGAGAATATGCCTAATTTACGTTGAAGTTGTTCCCCTGGCATTGGCTATTTTTGGCTGGTTTTATAACTGATTGAAACGCCTCCGCCTTCATTATTATAGGTTGTTTTAAAATTGGTTTGAGCTTCAATGTAATTTACAAATTCAGTTATACCACCTTGCCTTCGACTTCTTGTAATATTGTGGGCTGTAAAGCAACCTCCAATTTTCATTTTTGGTGCAATATCAATAAAATAGTTTTTATACCATCCTTTATCGGCATCGCTAAATATAAAATCAATTGGTGCTTTTAGTTTTGGTGTAATTTCGTGGGCATCACCCAGCCGTGCATCAATATATTTTGAAAGACCTGCTTTTTCAAAATTAGCTACGGCTT
Source organism: Mariniphaga sp. (assembly GCA_013203525.1). Taxonomy (GTDB): domain Bacteria; phylum Bacteroidota; class Bacteroidia; order Bacteroidales; family Prolixibacteraceae; genus JABMQB01. Next base: position 3,330 of record JABMQB010000128.1, on the reverse strand, counting down.
CTTTATGCCTTCTTTCATCAATTTCAAGTGTTATTAGTTTTCCACCGGTTTTACTTAAAGCCCAGGCTATCCAAACTCCTGAATGACCAGTGGAAGTCCCAATCTCAACGGCATTTTTATAATTATTTTCTACAATTATATCGTGTAATAACTGACCATCAGAGGCAGGTACATTCATGTCGCGCCAGGAATAACCTTTATCTGAAAGAAAAGCCTTAACTTTTTTATCAATTTCAGGATTTACATTTAAATTTTGCGAGAAACCCTGGATGGTGCATGTAATAAATAATACTAATAACAAGATTGTTTTTAAACTGGAATAAAATTTCATGGCAATTAAAATTTAAATTGGTTTAAGCACTATAATAGTTACAATGTATTTATTGACTTTAATTTAGTTTGAAGGTTTAAATGGCAGGTTAATAATTAGTTAAATCGGGGTGTGTTTTTTTCCGATAGTTATTTTGTTTTATAACTGATTGACATGCCAAAATTGCCAGATTTATCAATTGTTGTTTTAAAATCAGCTTGTTTTTGAACATAATCAATAAATTTCTTTACCGCATTTTGATAACCATTTCCGGAGATATTATGTGCGACATAACAGCCATTTACAGCTATCTCGTGTTTAATATCTTTAAAATAGTTTTTATACCAGTCTTTATCAGCATCGCAGAATACAAAATCAATAGGTACTTTAAGTTTAGGAACCAATTTATGTGCGTCGCCAAGCCTGGCGTCAATGTAATCTTCAAGACCTGCTTCTTTAAAGTTGGCAAGCGCCTTCCTGTAACGGGTTTCATTTATTTCAAGTGTTATTAACTTTCCTCCGGTTTTGCTAAGTGCCCAGGCAATCCATATGGCTGAATGACCCGTAGAAGTTCCTATTTCTATCGCATTTTGATAGTTATTCTTCAAAATTATATCATAAAGGATTTTCCCATCTTCAGTTGGGATATTCATATCGTGCCAACGATATTCATGTTTCTCAAGGAACTTCTCAACTTTCAAATCAAGTTCAGATTTTTCATCCGAATTTTGAGCGATAATAAATGGTGATATAATTACAAAGGCAACAAACAAAATGCAAAAAGTTATTTTGCGTTTATAAAATGTTTTCATGGCTAATACATTAAATATGTAATCTATAACAGATTAAAAATACAAATTCTTTTTTTTGTATAAAAATCAAGAAAGAATAATTATCATCATATATCCAGAGGTTATTAACAACTATCAATCCAAAATTAATTCTTAACTGTTGATTCTTTCGTGTTAAAATAATTGGCTAAGTATATATAAACTCATATTATTGTATAGTGAAATTAAATATTCACACGTTCTTTCAGAGATACACAAAACCTATAATAATGACGCTTAGGCCTGCTAGTGATAACAGGTTCGATTAATGAACCCAAAGTCCTATCCGATTGATCCCGGGTAGGATTTTTTTTTGGATTGATTTTACCCGGTTATAAATAACATTAAAAATAATTCCATATCTTAAGTGCTAAAATTATTTTCAAACATTACGATTGAAAATAAATAAATTTAATGGATGAAATCAAATTACGGATATTTTTTCGGGCTGTTTTTAATTATGGTCCTTTTTACAAATAGTACTTATTGTCAGGAAGTTAAACGATCGCAAATGTGGGGAGTTGCAAAAATGACTTTTATTGTAAGTGATTTTGCGATCGCTAGAAGTTATTATGGCAATTTCCTGGGATTCGATAAAGCATTTTCTTATAATTCAGATTCTAAAAAAGTAATATCATTTAAAGTAAACGATCGCCAGTTTCTTGAATTTATTGAAGATAAGGATGTTGGTGAAAATAATCGATTGAAATCTATTTCCTTTGAAACTGAAGATGTTGAACAAATGAGAAAATATCTTGAGCTTAAAGGAATTAAGGTTCCTTCAAATATTTCGGTTGATGGAGCCGGTAATAAAATATTACTCGTAATCGATCCATCTGGCATTTCTGTTGAATTTATTGAATTTCAAACCAATTCTTTACATATAAAACTAAAGGGTAAATATTTGTCTGAAAATAGAATTTCTAAACGGATACATCATTTAGGATTGTTTACAAAGGATGTTGCAAAAAACGACTTCTTTTATAAAGAAATTTTAGGTTTTAAAGAAATGTGGCGTTTTGATGAAAATGACATTGCTGAACCAAATTATATTTATCTTCAAATGCCTGATTGTGTTGAAAATATTGAATATATTGTAACTGATGATCCAACTGTAAGCCATCCGTGCTTATTGGTTGAAGATATGCAGGAAACGATTTATATATTGAAGGAAAAACAACAATATGGAAAACTTGCCAGCCCAATGATCGGAAAAGGTAAACGTTGGTTATTAAATTTGGTTAACAACGAGGGAATACGAACAGAATTTACAGAAGCACATACAGTACGCTAAACAGATTTTTTATGGAAAAGAAAAACGGACTTTCGCGCAGAGATTTTATAAAAGGTTCTATCGGAACAGGCATTGCATTAAGCAGTGTTAATCTATTAACCGGATGTACAGGTTGTGATGCTAAGGGACTGCCTACCTCGATTCTTGGAAGAACAGGAGTAAGGATTCCACGTATGGCAATTGGGCTTGGAAGTCGGTTCTGTACAATCGATAAAGAAGAGGAAGCTCTTGAAATGTTAAGCTATGCACTTGATAATGGATTGTATTACTGGGATACAGCCCATATTTATGAAAATACTACAAATGGAGCCATAAGCGAAGAGCGGATTGGAAAAATTGTGAAAGACCGCCGCGATGAGATATTCCTTTCAACCAAAGTAACAAGTCGTGATCCTAATGAAGCGATGAGGCAAATTGAAGGTAGTTTAAAAAGATTACAGACCGACCGGCTTGATATGTTAAAAATTCACGATATCCAATCGGCTGAAGATATTGCAACAATAAGTAGTAATGGAAATTTAATTGAAATAGTATCCCGCCTTAAGGAAGAGGGAGTTGTACGCTTTATTGGTTTTTCAGGGCACGGAAATGCTGAATCGATGACCACTATGGTGGAACGGGGTGATTTCGATAGTATGTTAATTGCTCTTAACCATTGGAATATGGAAAGTGATCCGCAAAAAAGGCAGCAACTTGCCATCCCAAAAGCACTTGGCAATGGAATGGGAGTAATGGTTATGAAAGCAGTTCGCCCCAGGGAAACAGTTGCGAATATTAATATCACTGATCTTGTCCGGTTTTCACTTTCTGTACCTGGGCCACATGGTGCAATAATAGGAATGGACAGCCTTGAAGTAGTTAAATCAAACCTTGATATTTTAAGAAATTTTTCACCG
>JABMQB010000127.1 GCA_013203525.1 Mariniphaga sp. | reverse complement strand
TCGCCTTCAAGGAATTCTTCATACAACTTAATTGCTTCTGAATATTTTCCCATGTTAGCGAGGGTGTTTGCCTTATTAAATACTGCCTGATGGAATTTTTCATTTAAAACAAGGGCATAATCGTATGCATTCAGCGCTTTTTCAAAGTTTTCATTCCTGTTGTAAACAATTCCCAGGTTGTACCAAACAGTTGTATTAAATGGATCAATGTCAAGATATTTATTGTAATAGTAGACGCTTTTTTCTGTATTATCTGCCTGATCGTAGAAAAAACCGAGTTCGTATAGAACTGTTTCATTTTCAGGATTAACACGATGTGCCTTTTCCATATATTTAATGGCCATCCTGACATCTCCCGAATGAATAAATGCTACACCAATGTGGTAGAGGATATCATCCAGGTCGTCTTTTGCATAACGAATTGCCTGTTTAAATGCCTCAACAGCATTTTTTGCATCACCTTCAATGGTATAAGCAGTACCTTTTAAAAGATATACATCAGGATTGGTCGACTCTACTTTTTCTACCTTTTTAAGGTTTTCCAATGCTTCTTTAATATCACCTTTGCTTAAAAGAATTTGTGCATTTTTTACCTGAAGTGGAATTGCATTGGGATGAATTTTTATTCCTTGCCCAACAGCCAGTTCAGCTAATTTGAGATCCCCCTCTTCAAGTAATTTTTCAATGATATCTTCATAGTCAGATACATCAAAATATTCTGTCTTCCCCGAAACCAGAGAATCTTTGAAGCGGTTTACCGTTTCAATATTTTCCTGATCATCCATATTCTCGCTTGCGTCTTCCTTCATATTTTGAAAATGAGCCTGCAAATGTATAAAAACACTCCGATATATAATAAATCTTTAAAATTTCTTATTGATGATTAATTCTTAAAAGGTCATTTACTGTTTTTACCGGATTAAAAGTTTCAATAGGAACTTCAACAAAAAGAGTATTCCAATTACTCATTGCTCCATTCCACAATCCCGGTAGTTCAAGAGCTTTCAGGTCTTTACCATCTTTTGACTTATAGGAAATAAATCCAGTCTCCGGATCAGTAAAATCGGGTAAGTTAAATTTTTCTCCTTTATAGTTTTTTATACCACAAATAAGGTCGACCGGATTAAAATGAGTTGATTGGTTAATAAGTTTTGCCTGGCTTTCATCTTTATTATCAATTTGTGAACCTTCAACCACCTGAAGTGAAATTGTTTGATCTGAGTTTAAGGCCCAAAATGGACCTCCACCTGGTTCACCTTCATTTTTTACCATACCGCAAACTCTAATTGGGCGATTATACTTTTGTTGAAGATATCGGTATAGTGTTTCTTTTTCGGTGTAATAATGGTTTTCAGCTGGTTTTGTGTTTAAAGTATTTTCCAGGAAATTTGCAGCCTCGGCTAAAAATGCACTGTTTAAGGCAGTGTAATGCTTTTCATTTAGTTCTTTTTGATATCTGAATATTCGTTCCTGATATTTTAATAATACTCCGGCAAGAGCCTTTTTATATTGAATAGTTGGATTTTTAAGCCTATCCGGCACTACGTTATCGATATTTTTAATAAAAATGATATCGGCATCCAAGTCGTTTAAATTTTCTAAAAGAGCCCCATGCCCTCCTGGCCTGAATAATATAGTATCATCTTTTTCACGGAAAGGATTGTTCTTTGTGTCAACAGAAATGGTGTCTGTCGATGGTTTTTGCTGGCTGAATTCAATTTCATATGTAACGGAAAAATTACTTTCGTATTTATCTTTAATCAGATTCAAAAGTTCCTCAAAACTTGGCTGGTGTTCAGGAGACACGGTAAAATGAAGCGAAACCTTTCCTTTGTTATCCTTGGAATAAAGAGCACCTTCAACAAGATGTTCTTCGAGGGGAGTTCTCTCGCAATCATTATATTTATGAAATTTCAGAAGCCCTTTTGGCAGATTTCCATAGTTTAGCCCTGATTCTGAAAGTAATAAGTTAATAGCTTTGTTAAAGTTTAGTTCTTCACCCTTATTTACTTTAATCAGGTCTTTGGTAAATGCAAAATTTTTAAGCTCTTGAAAATATTGTTT
>JABMQB010000126.1 GCA_013203525.1 Mariniphaga sp. | reverse complement strand
GAAACAAACATGATGTTTGCAATTCCAAATCCACCAACTAAAATAGAGAAACCTCCAATTATCCAGCCGGCCATATTAAAAACTGCAAAAAACTGATCGAATTGGTCGGAAACAATACTGACTTCATTAATGGCAAAGTCATTTTCTTCCATAGGTTTAAGTTTTCTTATAGAACGCATAATTCCTGTTAGTTCGGCATTAAGTTCATCGGGATCGATGTTTCTTTTTGCTTTTACACAAATCGTTTGGCCACGGTCACGGTTTCTTATATCAACCATTGATAAAGCTTTCTGAACCGAAATATGAATTCTTTTATCCATGCTTGTGCCAAATAAATCCTGTCCTTTCTTTTCATAAATTCCAATGATTCTGAATTTCCTTCCCTGGAATTTAATTGTTTTTCCAACCGGATTCATCCCCTCAAATAATTCTTCAGATAATTCACTTCCAAGAACGGTAACCGGCGAACCAGAAATCATTTCCGATTCGGTAAAATATCTGCCACGCTCCATTTTTAAATCCCAACAATCAAGAAGAGCATGGGTAGTAGCAAGTACTTCAGCATTTTCTACTTTGCTGTTTTCATACTGAACTGTCCTACCAAAACCAAAAAGGAATACAGCATTTTCAATATTTTTTGCTCGCCTGACAAGTAAATCATTTTCTTCAACTTCTGGAGATGGGCGGTTGAGGTATTTCCAATAAGGATATTCTGTTTCACCTTCGGGTGGAGTCCATGGCCATTTTTGTACGTATACCATATTATCGCCCAATGAATCAAGGCTTTCACGTATAAATTTTTCAAGAGAATCGATAACTGTAAAAACAGAAATAATTGCAAAAATTCCAATTGTTATACCTAATAACGACAAAAATGTACGCAACCTGTTTACTTTTAAAGAAGTAATAGCGAAATTAAAACTCTCTAATATTAACCGAATTATCAATAACCTTTTCATGGATGTAAATATAAACAATGTTCCAAATTAAGCTGAAGGTTGCAGGTGAAAAGTCATTATTTAATAAATAAACTTTTCCTTAAACCTCACATACCATTAGTGTTATTTTTTTTAAATGATTACATTTTGATTAGTGTTTGTGATAAAAATATCGAAATTTTAAAAAGGATTTTCCTTTTTTAGGTATTTAGAATGTAAATCGGGGCATTTTATTATCTTTGCGATCGAATTAATTATTATAATAAATGGCTGGACTTAAAAAGATTACATCTGCTTTAGTATCAGTTTTCCACAAAGAAAATCTGGATGAAATTGTTAAAAAATTGGAAGCTCTGGGAATTGAAATTTATTCTACTGGAGGAACTTTCCGTTTTATTGAAGATTTAGGTGTAAGTGTAAAAAGTGTCGAAAATTTAACTGGTTATCCTTCAATATTGGGAGGCAGGGTAAAAACCCTTCACCCAAAAGTTTTTGGGGGAATACTTGCCCGTCGTGAAAATGAGGGTGATTTAAGCCAGCTATCTGAATATGAAATTCCGGCACTTGATTTAGTAATCGTAGATTTATATCCTTTTGAAGAAACAGTTGCAAGTGGCGCATCAGAACAGGATATTATTGAAAAAATTGATATCGGAGGAATTTCCCTTATTCGTGCTGCAGCAAAAAATTTTAAAGATGTTTTAATTGTAGCATCACAAGATCAGTATAGTTCACTTTCTAATCTTTTAAATGAAAAGCAAGGTGAAACCTCAATTGAAGACCGAAAAGGATTTGCAGCACATGCATTTTCTGTTTCATCAAATTACGATGCCGCAATTTTTAAATATTTTAATCCTGAAAATACCAACCAGGAAAGGATTAGTTTAAATAATGGTTCGGTATTGCGATACGGTGAAAATCCTCATCAACAGGCCACTTTTTATAAGTTTCAGAATAGTAAATCGGGTGCCGGCCTTTCCGAAGCAAACGTGTTACAAGGGAAGGCTCTTTCATATAATAATATGTTAGATGCAGATGCAGCATGGAAATCAGCCAGCGATGCATATCATTCTGTTACACATCTCGAAGGCAAAGTTGCTGTATCAGTAATTAAACATCTTAATCCGTGTGGATTGGCTGTTACAAATGATTTAATGAAATCGCTTGAAATGGCATGGGCAGGTGACCCGATTAGTGCCTTTGGTGGAATTATATGTTTTACTGATGCAGTTATTAAAGAAGTGGCTGAATGGTTTGCCAAAAAATTTGTGGAGATTATAATCGCTCCTTCATACTCAGATGAAGCTCTTGAAGTTTTTGGGAAGAAGAAAAATTTGAGAGTACTTGAAATTTCTGTTAAACCTGAAATCACGGGTGAAAAACTATTTCGTTCAATCAGCGGCGGAATGTTGGTTCAGGATGAGGATGAAGGTTTGGAAACAGAATTTAAAAATGTAACAGAAATTCATTTTAATAGCAATAAACTAAATTTAACTAAGTTTGGTTTAATAGCTTGCAAGCATTTGAAAAGTAATGCTATTGCTCTTGTTACAGAAAATAGCGACGGTTCATTTTGGTTAACCGCGGCAGGCATGGGGCAGCCAAACAGGCTCGACAGTTTAAGGTATTTAACTATTCCTCGTTTTAATCTAAAAGAAAGTGTGAATATTGAAGAATCGGTATTAATTTCAGATGCTTTTTTCCCATTCAGGGATAGTATTGAAGCGGCGAATGAATACGGAATAAAATATATTGTTGAACCGGGAGGCAGTATTCGCGATGATGAAGTTATTGAAGCTTGTAATGAGTTTGGTATTGCCATGATTTTTACCGGTAAGCGGCATTTTAAACATTAATAAAAAATAGTATAACCATATTTTTTGGGTATTAATATAATTCAGAAAGAGATTTTATAATGGGATTGTTTTCTTTTCTTACTCAGGAGATTGCCATTGACTTAGGGACGGCAAATACCATTATCATACATAATGATAAAATTGTAGTTGATGAACCATCTATTGTTGCTATCGACCTAAAAACCGAAAAGCTTGTTGCAATAGGTGAAAAGGCAAGGCAGATGCAGGGAAAAACTCATGCCAACCTGAAAACTATCAGGCCATTGCGTGATGGAGTAATTGCCGATTTTAATGCAGCGGAACAGATGATAAGGGGAATGATCAAAATGATAAATCCAAAACCCAGACTATTTTCCCCGGCCTTAAAAATGGTTATTTGTATTCCATCCGGAAGTACTGAAGTCGAAATTCGTGCAGTTCGCGATTCATCGGAACATGCTGGCGGAAGGGAAGTTTACATGATTTATGAGCCATTAGCAGCAGCTATTGGAATTGGCCTTGATGTTGAAGCCCCCGAAGGAAATATGGTTGTTGATGTTGGTGGTGGAACAACCGAAATTGCTGTAATATCGCTGGGTGGGCTTGTTACAAATAAATCGATTCGAATAGCAGGTGATGATCTTACCGATGATATTATGGAATACATGCGGCATCAGCATAATATTAAAATTGGTGAGAAAACAGCAGAAGATATTAAAATTAATGTAGGATCGGCATTATCGCAATTAAAAGATCCACCGCCCAATTACGTTGTTCAGGGTCCAAATCAAATGACTGCATTGCCAATCGAAGTTCCGGTTTCATATCAGGAGATTGCACATTGTCTTGAGAAGTCGATTTCAAAAATAGAAACCGCCGTTTTAAGTACACTGGAACAAACTCCTCCGGAATTATACTCCGATATTGTTACAAAAGGTATTTGGTTAGCAGGAGGTGGTGCTTTGCTACGTGGTCTGGATCAAAGACTGACTGCAAAAATTGGAATTCAGTTTCATATTGCTGAAGATCCATTAAGGGCAGTAGTCAGAGGTACCGGAATTGCACTTAAAAACGTTGATAATTTCTCTTTCCTGATTCGATAAATATGGAAAGAGGCTAATTATAAAATTAGCATGAGAAGTTTATTCCGGTTCTTAGTAAAAAACCATGTATTGTTACTTTTCCTTTTATTGGAAATTTTTTCAATAGTATTGATTTTTAATTATAATAACTTTCAACGGGTTAGGTATTTAAATACATCAAATCAAATTACAGCTTCTGTTTACGGATCATTCAATAAAATTGTAAATTATTTCAGGTTGGCTGGAATAAATGAAGAACTTGCATTAGAGAATTCCAGGTTAAAAAGCGAACTTACAGCAAACAATCTGATATTTGATGATCAGATTGGTACATTGGAAACCGGAGATTCAATATTAGGGAAATATCATTTCAGATCTGCATTGGTTATTAATAACTCAGTACATAAACAATATAATTATTTCACATTGAATAAAGGGAGTATCCATGGTATTCAGTCTGATCAGGGAATTATTTCTGAAACCGGTATTGTTGGAATTGTAACCTTAGTTTCAGAAAATTATTCTACGGGACTTTCATTATTAAACAGGAGGTTATTAGTTTCAGGGAAGCTTAAAAAGAATGATTTTTTTGGGTCAGTTTCATGGGATGGGATGAATTACCGATATGTCAGGCTTGCTGATATTCCTTCACATGCCGGGGTTGAAATTGGCGATTCTGTTGTTACAAGGGGATCTTCCTCTTATTTTCCTGAAGGAATTCTTATAGGTACAGTAGAGTCGTTTGAAGTAAAACAAGGTGAAAGCTTTTATACCATTCGTGTGAAATTGGCGGTCGATTTTAAATCGATTACATATGTTGAAGTTATTGAGAATTATGAAAAGGAAGAAATTATAAATCTGGAAAATCTTACACAGGATGATCAGGATTTGGATTAAATATAGTATAATGTTTATTAGCCTGGTATTAATACAGGTTCTGATTCTGAATTTTATTCAGTTTAGTGGCTATATCAATCCATATATGTATATTTTATTTATCCTTCTTTTACCTGTTTCAACACCAAGGTATTTAATTGTTATTTTAGGATTTGTTTTAGGATTGGTTATTGATATTTTCTCAAATACTATTGGGATGCATGCTTCAGCAACCACATTTATGGCGTTTGCAAGGCCTTTTGTAATAGAACTCATTTCAGCACGCGAAATGGATAAAAGTGAATATCCTGGATTAAATCAATATGGATTCCAGTGGTTTTTATATTATTCTGCAATTTTGGTTGTACTTCATCATATTTTCTTTTTTTATGTTGAAGCCTTTACATTTATGAATTTCATTTATACTTTTATAAGGAGTATTCTAAGTTCAATATTTTCGATATTTATTATAGTTTTAAGCCAGTATTTGGTTTTTAGGGAATAAAATTAGTTTAAGGTGGATACTTTAACACGGCGCAGATATGTAATTATAGGTTTATTTATTCTGGTCGGATTGATTTTTATAATCAGGCTTTTTGATTTACAGGTATTAAGCCCGGATTACAAACAATCGGCCACGAATAATGTAATGCGTAAAGTTGTTCAATATCCATCACGTGGTTTAATTTACGATCGTAACGGAGAACTCCTGGTGTACGATAAAGCATCATATGATTTATTGGTTACCCCCCGTGAAGTTCGAAAATTTGACACCTTATTGTTATGCCGCTTGCTTGAAATTGAAAAAGCAGATATGGAAATAAGGCTTGAAACTGCAAGAAAGTATTCTACATATAAACCCTCAATTATTGTAAAACAAATTACACCGGAGAGCTATGCTTTTCTTCAAGAACAGTTACACAAGTTCCATGGATTCTATACTCAAACACGTACCTTAAGAGAATATCCAAAAAATATTGCTGCTCATGTTTTGGGGTATGTTGGTGAAGTATCAGGAGATTTGATTAATAAAGATAATTATTATTTGTCGGGTGACTATACAGGTATAAGCGGAATTGAAAATTCATATGAAAAGGAATTGAGGGGTGAAAAAGGAGTGCAGTATTTTTTGGTTGATGTACATAGCCGCATTAAAGGAAGTTACCGGGATGGACGAATTGATGTGGCAGCGAAAACCGGTAAAAACCTGAGGAGTTCTATCGATTCAAAATTGCAGGAATATATTGAAACATTAATGCAAAATAAATTAGGGTCAGTTGTGGCTATTGAACCTTCAACTGGTGAAGTGCTAGCCATGGTAAGTGTCCCGGGATATGACCCAAATCTTTTGGTTGGCAGGGAGAGAGGTCAAAATTTTTCTGTTCTTCGGTCTGATACATTGCAACCAATTTTTAACCGATCATTAATGGCTAAATATCCCCCTGGTTCAACTTTTAAAATGGTACATGCATTAATCGCATTACAAGAAGGAGTTATCACTCCTGAAACAATTTTTAGTTGCGATTTTGGATATCATGTTGGGGGTTATAGTATGGGTTGCCATCATGACCAGGATTTTGATCTTGATGGTGGAATTTCTCATTCGTGTAATTCGTATTTTTCTCATGTTTTTAAAGAGATACTTGAAAAGCCTGAATTTGGAGGTGTAAGAAATGGCTATGACATTTGGAGAGAGTATACATTAAGTTTTGGATTTGGACGGAATTTGGAAACCGATTTTTATAGTGTAGAAGAAGGATTTGTACCTACATCTGATTATTATGAAGAGAATGTATACAAAAGATCAAGATGGAGAGTTTTGCCGATTAACTCTCTTGCAATAGGGCAGGGTGAATTGGGGACTACACCCTTACAAATGGCAAACTATGCTGCAATTCTTGCAAACCGGGGATTTTATTACATTCCTCATATTATTAAAAAAATTGGTGATGATGAAGCTATTGATGAAAGGTTTAAGGAAAAACAACATGCTATTATCAATGAAGAGCATTTTGAAAAAGTTATTAATGGGATGCAACAAGTATTTGAACCTGGAGGCACAGCGTATTTATCAAGGGTTAATGGAATAACAATTTGTGGAAAAACCGGTACAGCCCAGAATCCGCACGGGGAGGATCATTCTGTTTTTACAGCTTTTGCTCCCCGTGAAAATCCTCAGATAGCATTATCAGTTTATGTCGAATATGGTGATGAAGGATCAATGTATGCAGCTCCGATTTCAAGCCTTATTATTGAAAAATATATGAATGATTCAATTTCAACATCTCGAAAGTGGATTGAAGAAAGGATGATAAATGCAATTTTGTTAGATCCGGGAACAGCTGATTAATTATGGCACGACGAAACAGCATATTAGCAAATCTCGATTGGATTACAATTGTCATTTATTTCGCACTTATTTTTCTTGGATGGATAAATATTTATGCTGCCGTTTTTAACGAACAGTTTGAAAGTATTTTTGATATTAGCCAACGTTATGGGAAACAACTAATATGGATAATAGCAGCAGTAATTATTGCCTTTGTAACTTTAGTTCTTGAAGCCAGGTTTTATGTGTTCTTTGCATACCCAATTTATGGTTTATTTGTGTTATTGCTTTTAATCGTTTTATTTATTGGTGAAGAGATTCATGGAGCAAAATCCTGGTTTGTTATTGCCGGATTTAATATTCAACCGTCGGAGTTTGCAAAATTTGCTACTTCATTAGGACTTGCCAAAATTATAAGTTCATATAATTTTAAAATGCATAAACCAAGGCCTATGCTCATTATTTCTGCTTTAATCGGCATACCGGCAATACTGATTTACCTTCAAAATGATACAGGTTCAGCTTTGGTGTATATGGCATTTATTCTGGTATTATACAGGGAAGGACTTTCAGGTGTTATCCTGTTTTTTGCATTGTTGGCTATCCTTCTTTTTGTTTTATCGCTTATTCTTAACACGTTTATCATATTTTTAATTCTATTAATTTCATCATTGCTTGTATTCTATTTTATGAATCAGCGTATCAAAGAATTTGGAATTGTTATTTCCGTTATTTCAATTTCTGCTCTGATTTTTTGGTTATTAAAAACCATTTTGATGCCTGAATTTGAAAATGCTTTAATAATTATGGCTGGTGGAGTATTTGGTATCTTCTTGTTATTTTTCAGGGCGATTATTAAAAGGTTAAAGAAATATATTGTATTATTTCTGGTTTTTATCGGAGCATTAACATTTACTCTTTCAGTCGATTATGTTTTTGAAAATATTCTTGAACCTCACCAGCAAGCACGAATAAATGAATTGCTAGGAATTGAATCCGATCCGTTAGGGGCAGGCTACAATGTAAACCAAAGCAAGATTGCAATTGGTTCAGGTGGCTTTGCAGGTAAAGGATTTTTAAAAGGAACTCAAACCAAATTTGATTTTGTTCCTGAACAAAGCACCGATTTCATTTTTTGTACAGTGGGGGAAGAATGGGGATTTATTGGAACAACAGTGGTAATAATTTTGTTCCTAATTCTTTTAGCAAGAATTTTGATTTTAGCTGAGAGGCAACGATCTGTTTTTTCAAGAGTTTACGGTTATTCCGTTGCTTCCATTCTATTTATGCATTTTATTATTAATATAGGAATGACCATAGGTCTTATGCCTGTTATTGGCATACCTCTTCCATTTTTTAGTTATGGTGGATCTTCCTTATGGTCATTTACAATACTACTTTCAATATTTTTGAGGCTTGATGCAAGCAGGTTGGAGTTAATTTATTAAGTGATTCATATTCTGCACATTACGGTATTTTGAGATTATCTTTTTTTTTATTACTTTTGTTAGGCTTTTAAAAAAGTATAAAATTATTTCAAGGAGGGGAACCTCCTTTTTTATACTGCTACAAACCTGAGGCTGTTTTCGTAAATGATATTTTATTGCCCATTAGTTGCAGTAGTTATCACGAACGTATCGAGACGTTAATACTAAATGAGGTTTTCCGGTAACACCGGGGTTAGTAAAACTACCTTTAAATTTAATGTAGTTCTGAAGAGAGTGAGTTTTAACATAAAAATTTAAGCGGATGAAATATAAATCATATTCATTACATAATTACCGGCAAATTCCTCAAATTGAAAAACTTTCAGAGGATCAGAAATTAACTATTGAAACAGTAGGTAATGTTTTACCTTTTCGGGTAAGTAATTATGTAGTAGAGGAGTTGATTGATTGGGACAACTTCGAAAATGATCCGTTTTTTATTCTTACTTTTCCTCAAAAGGGAATGCTTTCATCTTACCGATTTGATAAAGTTGCTAATTTGCTTAAAAAGGAAGCACCTCGCTCTGAATTGGTTAAAACTATTAATAAAATCAGGTTAGATTTAAATCCTAATCCTGCAGGGCAGGAAATGAATGTACCAATTTTTGAAGGGAGAAGGTTAAATGGAATTCAGCATAAATATCGTGAGACTATGTTGTTTTTCCCTACTCAAGGCCAAACCTGCCATGCATATTGCACATTCTGTTTTAGGTGGCCTCAGTTTGCTTTAAATGATTTCAGGTTTGCAATGAAGGAAGTTGAGTTGATGATCAGGTATTTAAAGTTAAAACCTGAAATAACAGATGTGCTTTTTACAGGTGGCGATCCGGCAGTTATGAAAACACGGTTTTTTGAGCATTATTTTAATGCATTGCTTGAAGCTGACATTCCACATCTGAAAAATATTCGAATTGGCACCAAGGCTTTAACATACTGGCCATACCGGTTTACCTCCGATGATGATGCTGATGATTTAATGAGGCTTTTTGAAAAAGTTAAAAATAAAGGAATAAATATTGCTTTGATGGCACACCTGAATCATCCCGGTGAAATTGAAATAAAAGCTGCTCAGGATGCTATTAAACGTTTGCAGAATGCCGGAGTCCAAATTAGGTCGCAATCGCCAATATTGAAAAATATAAATAACAGTTCAGCTATTTGGGCTGAGAATTGGGAAAAACAGGTAAGCCTTGGAATAATTCCATATTATATGTTTATTGCCCGGAACACTGGAGCGCAAAACTATTTTGCTGTAACCTTAGAACAGGCATGGAGAATTTATAGAAACGCATATAAGCAAGTGAGCGGAATTAGCCGTACGGTGAGAGGTCCAAGCATGTCAACTTCGCCAGGTAAAATACAAATTCTTGGTATTTCAGAAATAATGGGAGAAAAAGTATTTGTTCTTACATTTCTTCAAGGAAGGAATCCAAATTGGGTAGGCCGGCCATTTTATGCTGTTTACGATGAAGATGCACTTTGGTTGGATGATTTATTCCCTGCATTTGAAAAGGAAGAATTCTTCTTTGAAGAGTCTTCTCAAATTTTTAATTTTCAAAATCAATTACTGTAACCCTCAGGCTTTTTAATATTTACATCAAAATCAGATTCTACATAGTTGATAATATCTCGCATAAAGCGATAAAAAATATCGAGTAATTCTGATTTGTTTTCTTTTAAAACATTCATCGCATATTCCTGTTCTCCCGGCAAAGAAGTGTAATGAGCCATTATTTCCAGAGCTTTGTATAAACCATCAGTTGAAGAGTATGATTCCAGCCTTTTGCTTTGTATCAGAAATGGAAGGAACCTTTTAACTTTAAGTGGTAATATTAAAAAATTAGACAGGAATAAGGCATGAGCATTACGTGTAAAAACTCCTAATTGGAAAGCTGAAAATTCATTCCAGTTTTGGGCTAAAAAATGGTCAAATAAAACATCAACAATAATTCCGGAGTATCTTCCATATCCTGGTTTAAAAAATATTGAGGATTCTTTTATCAATGGATGTGTATCAGTAAAACTATCGATTTTCCGATGCATTATTATACCCCTCTGAATTTTCACCGGGTACTTCATATATTTCGATCCTTTTATGTAGTCGCCAATGAAATTTCCAAGTACTAATCCATCATCTTCACCCGATAAATATAAATGTGCTAAAAAATTCATTTTCTGGTTTAAAGAAACAAAATAAAAAAGAATTCTTAAATGGTTAATCATTCAGACTAGTTGCGTTTTATTTGAAACTAAATTGTAATAAGTATTTTATTAATTCACTATTCATTTTTTGTTTTTACGAGATCATTTATAAATTTTTGCTCTAGTTTTAGAAAAGGGAGTGATTATTTCTTTTCTGAATGTAAAGAATGTAAAATATAATTTTGGTATTTTTATCATCCTCAAAAAATAGTTGATGGGAAAAAAAATTGTTGCCTTTGGTGAGTTGGTGTGGGATATCTTTGGAGAAGACAAAGTCCTGGGAGGTGCTCCATCAAATTTTGCTTTCCGGTTAAATTCATTTGGCGACAAGGGACATTTATTGTCTCGTGTAGGCGTTGATCAATTTGGAAATGAAGCTTTGAAAAGGATCGCTGAATTGAAGATTTCAAATGAAAATGTTCAAATCGATAATGTTTTTCCAACCGGGACTGTGGATGTAAAAATTGATACCGAAGGGCGTCCTGATTATTTTATAAAAAAGGATGTTGCTTTTGATCATATAGAGTTTACTGCCGAAGCTTTAAAATTAGTTAGAGAAGCCGATTGCCTTTGTTTCGGAACTTTGGTACAGCGTTATGGTATCTCTAAAAATACTTTGCGTGAATTAATTAAGGAAGCACCTAAGCCAGTAAAATTCCTTGATATTAAACTTCGTAAAGATTGTTACTCAAAAAGTATTATCGAAAACAGTCTTTCAT